>NZ_WAAS01000101.1:0-20955 GCF_008806585.1 Micromonospora sp. AMSO12t | reverse complement strand
GGCCTGGTCGGCGCACAGGACGTCCAGTCCGTGAACGGCACCGAGCTGACCTGGCGGCTCGGCGTGGGCACCTGCGACACCGGAATCACCCCGATGGTGCAGGAGCGCGACGACGTCGTGGTGGTGGGCGGCAGTGTGATCCGCGCCACCGGCGTGTGCAACGCGATGCTGAAGATGGAGCCGGTCACCGCCACGCTGAAGGCGCCGCTGGGCGACCGGCCGATCCTCGACGTGCTCACCGGCGCGCCGCTGCGCCTCGCGACGCGCTGACGGGAGCGACCGGGCGGCGGCTCACAGGAGCCGGGGCACCTCGGTGCTGACCGGCACCGGCAGCACCGTCGGGCCGTCGGCGCGCAGGCCGGCGGCCAGGGCGTCGCCGAGCTGCTCCGGGGTCTCCACGACGCTGGCTGTGCAGCCGTAGCCCCGGGCGATCGCGGTGATGTCCAGCCCCGGCAGGTCCAGCCCGGGCACCCCCGGGGTGTCCTTGAATTCGGCGAAGGCCTTCAGGATCGCGTACTGCTGGTTGACCGGCACCACCACGACCAGCGGCAGGCGCAGCCGCGCGGCGGTCCAGAGCGCCTGCACCGAGTAGTGGAACGAGCCGTCCCCGATCACCGCGACCACCGGCCGTCCCCGGCCGGTGTCGCGCTGCGCGAGCGCGATGCCGACCGCCGCCGGCAGGCCGTACCCGAGGCCGCCGCTGGCCATCGTGAAGTACGACCCGGGGCGGGTGGCGCGCAGCCGGCGGCGCAGCGCCGGCAGGCTGGACGGCGACTCCTGGACCAGGATCCCGTCGGCCGGCCAGTGCCGGGCCAGAGCCGCGAAGAGGGCGTCCGGGGCCAACGGCAGCCCGTCCACCGGCGGGGGCGGATCCGGGCGCGCCGGCGGCGCCGGCCGGTCCGCCGCCGGGAGCAGGTCGACCAGGGCGGCCAGGGCCAGCCCGGCGTCGGCGAGCAGGCTGTCGCCCACCGGCGCGCGGGCCGCCTCGTCCGGGTCGTCGGTGACGTGCAGCAGGCGGGCCCCGGCGGGCAGGTGGTCGCCCGGCACGTGCGGGTAGTAGCGGAAGACCGGAGCGCCGACCACCAGCACGGTGTCGTGCCCGTCCAGCGCCTCCGAGAGCGGCCCCATCGCGAACGGGAGCACCCCCCGGAAGTGCGGGTGGTCCTCGGGGAAGGCGGCCCGCTCCGGCGCGGGCGCCGACCAGACCGGCGCGGCGAGCCGCTCCGCCAGCGCCACGGCGGCGGGCCAGCCGTCGGCCCGGTCCACGGCCGCGCCGAGCACCAGCGCGGGCGCGCGGCTGGCGGCCAGCACGGCGGCGAACTCGCGCAGCCGGCGCGGGTCGGGCGCGAACCGGGTCGCCACCGTACGCACCGGCGGTGGCGGGTCGGCCGGCTGCGCCCAGTCGTCGAGGGGCAGCGAGAGGAAGACCGGCCCGGCGGGCGGCTGCACCGCCGTCGCGTACGCCCGCATCAACGCCGCCGGGACGTCCTGCGCGCGGACCGGCTCGTGGCTCCACTTCACGTACGGCTGGGGCAGTTCGGTGGCCCGCCGGCTGGCCAGCCGGGGCTCGATCAGCAGCATCTCCCGGGTCTGCTGGCCGGCGGTGACGATCAGCGGGGTGCGGTTGTGCCACGCGGTGACCAGGTTGCCCATGCCGTTGCCCGTGCCGGGGGCGGTGTGCAGGTTGACGTGCGCCGCCCCGCCGGTGGCCTGCGCGTAGCCGTCCGCCATGCCGACGGCCGACGCCTCGTGCAGGGCGAGCACGTAGTGGAAGTCGTCCGGGAAGTCGCGCAGGAACGGCTCCTCCGTGGAGCCGGGGTTGCCGAAGACCGTGGTCAGGCCGAGGGCACGGAGCAGGTCGTACGTGGTGTCGCGGACCGTAGCCATCGCCCTCAGGCTATCGGGGCGACTCGGGCTATCCGGGCCTTTCGCCGCTCCTCACCTCAGGGGAGCGCGAAGGGCAGGGTGATGCCGTCCAGCGCGTGCCCGCAGGCGCAGTCCCGCTCGGCCGGCAGCGCGGCGACGGCCGCCAGCAGCAGGCCCCGCAGCCGGTCGGTGTTCTCCCCGAAGACCCGGAACACCTCCTCCTGCGTCACCGCGCCGCCGCCCTCCACGCCCGCGTCGAGGTCGGTGACCAGGGCGATCGAGGAGTAGCAGAGGGCCAGCTCGCGGGCCAGCACCGCCTCCGGGTGGCCGGTCATGTTGACCACCGTGCCGCCGATCGAGGCGTACCACCGCGACTCGGCACGGGTGGAGAAGCGCGGGCCCTCGACCACCACCACCGTCCCGCCGTCCACCGCGGGCACGTCCCGGCCGGCCGCGGCGGCCAGCAGCGTACGCCGGCCCGAGGGGCAGTACGGGTCGGCGAAGGAGACGTGCACCGCGCCCCGGTCGTAGTAGGTCTGCGTCCGTCCGCTGGTGCGGTCGATCAGCTGGTCGGGCACCACGAACGTGCCCGGCCCGAGGTCCGGCCGCAGGCCGCCCACGGC
Source organism: Micromonospora sp. AMSO12t (assembly GCF_008806585.1). Taxonomy (NCBI): domain Bacteria; kingdom Bacillati; phylum Actinomycetota; class Actinomycetes; order Micromonosporales; family Micromonosporaceae; genus Micromonospora; species Micromonospora sp. AMSO12t. Next base: position 18,466 of record NZ_WAAS01000101.1, on the reverse strand, counting down.
GCAGGGGGCGAGCACCTGGCGTACGCCGAGGGAGCGCAGCGCCCAGAGGTTGGCCCGGTAGGGGATCAGGTGCGGCGGGTGGCGGTGGTCCCGGCCGTGGCGGGGCAGGAACGCCACCCGCCGGCCGCTGACCTCGGCGATCGTGACGGCGTCGGACGGCGGCCCGAAGGGCGTCTCCACCACGTGCTCGGTCGCGTTGTCGAGCAACGCGTACAGCCCCGAACCGCCGATCACCGCGAGTTCCGCCGTGGGACCCATCGGCCCTCCCTCGTGTCCGCCGATCTACCGCACGTCAGACCTTAGCCACCGCCCCGGGGGCAAGCTATGGTGCCAGGCATGGCGTTCACAGCGCGGATGACACCGGTGCCCCCGGGCGTCCCGGTCCGGTCGGTCTGACGGGTGTCCGGCATGCAGGGAGAGGGGCAGGCGATCGGCGGGCGGGCGACGGGGTCGATGACCGGGCGGCTGCTGGTCGCGACGCCGGCGCTGAAGGACCCGAACTTCGACCGTACGGTGGTGCTGCTGGTGGCGCACGAGCCCGGCGGCGCCCTCGGCGTGGTGCTCAACCGGGCCACCGAGGTGCCGGTCGCCGAGGTGCTCGGCGACTGGAGCGACCTGGCCCGCGACCCGGCGGTGCTCTTCGAGGGCGGCCCCGTGCAGCCCGACTCGGCGATCTGCCTGGCCCGGATGCGTCACCCGGTGCAGCGGCTCAGGGGATTCCACCAGGTCTCCGGGGCGGTCGGCACCCTCGACCTCTCCGTCGACCCGGGGCCGCTGCGGGAGGGCATCACCGGCATCCGGGTCTTCGCCGGCTACTCCGGCTGGGGCACGGGGCAGTTGGAGCAGGAGATCGAGGACGGCTCCTGGTTCGTGCTGGACGCGCTGCCCGGCGACGCCTTCGTGGACCGGCCGGACGACCTGTGGCCGATGGTGCTGCGCCGCCAGGGCGGCATGATGGCGGCGGTCGCGCACTTCCCGCCGGACGTGGCGCTCAACTGAGCCGCGCCCGGGGTGGGCCCCCGCGAGATGACCATGCGGCGGTCGCTGTGTATAGTTCTGTCGTGCCCGGGTGACGGGGACGAGGCAAGGGGCCGTGGCGCAGCTGGTAGCGCACCACACTGGCAGTGTGGGGGTCAGGGGTTCGAGTCCCCTCGGCTCCACCCTTGTTTTACAGGTCAGCGGCCTGGTCGAGAGCGATTCGACCAGGCCGCTGATTCGTTCTCCGGCCGGTCAGGCGGCGCGGCGGGCGCGGCGGCGGGCCTGCATGAAGGCGGTGTCTCCGCGTACGCCGTCCCACCAGGCCCACGGAACGCCGGTCACGTACCGGCCGATCGAGGCGAAGACCGGCGCGGCGTCGGCGTCGCGGCCGGTGCGCGCCAGCCCGTACGCCAGGATGTTCGCGTCGTTCAGCCAGTCGGCGTGCCGGGTGGCCGGCTGGTGGAACCACCGGGACAGCGCGTTGTCGAGATCCGACTGCATGACCGGGTCCTGCCGCCACCGCTCGCTGACCTCACCGGCGGCGCTGTCCTGGGATGCGCGCTCCTGCTCCCACAGCGCCCACTCGGCGGCGGCCTGTACCGGCAGCACGTGCAGCGGCGAGCCCGCAGGCGCCGCGGCGGCGACCGACCGGGCGAAGCCGAACATCGCCTCGTGCGAGCCGCTCCACTTCCGGCAGTGGTAGGTCAGCTTGAGCATGTGCCCCTCCCGATGCCAGGGGTCGCGCCGGGTCAGCTCACGCCACGTCTCCTCGACGTCCTCCCGTGGCGTGCTCTGGCCGATCATCAGGTCCAACAGGTTCACGTACGGCGTGGGGTCCTCGGGTGCGAGCCGCATCGCCAGATCGTTCACCTGCCGGGCCAGTTGCAGCAGGCGGTTGAACTCGGCCCACTGTTCCGGACGGACGCTGGCGGCCCAGTCCCCGCCGCGCACCTCCCAGGCTCGTGCCATCAGGGACCGGGCACGTACGAGTTGCGCATCCGGACTGGTGGGCGTGCGCGCCGCCCAGCGGTCGGTCCAGGCGGCCGCGGTGTCGACCCGGCCGGTCGCGGGGTCGACCCGGGATCCCAGCCCACCGGCGGTCGATTCGGCCATGACGCGGACGTACCGCGCCCGACGGTCGTGGTCACCTCGGGTGGCAGCCAGAGCCTTCCGGGCGGCTTCGGCGTCGGAGCCGTACCGCGCCTGCGTGCACGCCTCGCGCAGCACGGCGTCGTCCTGCGCCAGGTTCGTATCGATCTGGCGGGTGAGCAGCCGCCACACGGTCGAGATCACAATCCTGGATGGTAGGCGTCGGCTGGCGTCCTTCTCGGGCCCGGACCTGGTCCCCCTCGGGAATAGGGGTCCTGTCGCACAAGTGAGGCGTTGTCGCCCACCGTGCCTTCTGTCACGATCGCCCCACTGGAGGCCTTTCCCCCGCCCGGTGGTTGGGCCCGATCCCGTGCGGCCAGCGAAGGAGCCGATGGTGGACCACCCCCACGCGTTGACAGCCGAGCAACTGGACCAGTTCCGGCGCGACGGGCACCTGATCCTGCGGGGCGTGCTCCCGACCGGGACGCTGGACGCGCTGCACGGCTCGTTCAGCCGCGTCGTCGACCACCTCGCCCGGCAGTGGCAGCAGCGCGGGATGATCACCGAGACCTTCGCCGACCTGCCGTACGACCAGCGCTACCTGCGCCTGATCGAGTCCAGCCAGGTCCGCGTACCGGCCGCCTGGCGGCGGATCCTGGTGGGACGGCCGGTGTACGACCTGTGGCGCACCCCCGAGCTGCTCGGCCCGGTGCGCAGCCTGCTCGGTGACGAGGTCTACGCGCACGGCGTGTGGAACGCCCGGCCGCGCGATCCCCACGGCCGCACCCAGCAGGTCGCCTGGCACCAGGACGCCTACTACTACAAGGGTTGGGACGCCTCGGTCGGGCCGCTGCTGTCGGTGTGGATCCCGCTGGTGCCCGTCGACGAGGACACCGCCTGCCTCCAGTTCGTCACCGGCTCGCACACCCGGGGCTGGATCTCCCGCGACCGCCTGCCCAACGGCGAGTACGGCACGTCGGACGAGGCCGTCGGGGACGGCCCGGTCAGCACCGCCCGGATGGAGCCCGGCGACGTGGTGATCTTCACGGACACCACGCTGCACCGCTCGACGCCCAACGTGTCGGACCGCATCCGGTGGAACATCGACATCCGGTTCGCCCCGGCGGTCGACGAGGTGATCCGGAACTCGCCGCGCGGCTACCGCTGCTTCAGCGCCGCCGACCCGGCACAGGTCGAGTCGTTCGAGGCCTGGGCCGGCCGGTACCGGTACGAGCCGGAGGACCTGCTGACGGAGCTGACGAACTTCGAGGAGGGCTACGACCTCGACGTGCTCAGGGCGTTCTCCCGGGCGTCGCCGTACGCCGACATCTACTGAGGGACGCCGCGCCTCAGCCGAGGTGGCGCTCGATCTCGGCCAGCTCCTCGGCGCCGAGGTCCAGGTCGTCCAGGGCGGCGACGTTCGCCTCCAGCTGCGGCACGCTGCTCGCCCCGATGATCACGCTGGTCATCCGCGGGTCGCGCAGCGCCCAGGCGAGCGCGAGCTGGGCCAGCGACTGGCCGCGCCGCTCGGCGATCGCGCCGAGCGCCCGGATGGTGGCCATCTTCTCCTCGCCGAGGTCGCTCTCGCTGAGGAAGACGCTGGTGCGCACCCGGGAGTCCGCCGGGATGCCGCCCAGGTAGCGGTCGGTGAGCAGGCCCTGGGCGAGCGGGCTGTAGGCGATGCAGCCCGCGCCGACGCGCTCCAGCGTGTCCAGCAGGCCGTCGTCCTCCGTCCAGCGGTTGAGCATCGAGTACGACGGCTGGTTGATCAGCAGCGGCGTACCCAGGTCACGCAGGATCGCGGCGGCCCGCTCGGTCTGCGCGGAGTCGTAGTTGGAGACGCCGACGTAGAGCGCCTTGCCGGCCCGGACGACGGCGTCCAGGGCGCCCATTGTCTCCTCCAGCGGGGTGCCCGGGTCGAAGCGGTGCGAGTAGAAGATGTCGACGTGGTCCAGCCCGAGGCGGCGCAGCGACTGGTCCAGCGAGGAGACCAGGTACTTGCGGGAGCCCCACTCGCCGTACGGGCCGGGCCACATCAGGTAGCCGGCCTTCGTGGAGACGACGAGTTCGTCCCGGTACGGCCGCAGGTCGGTGGCGAGCATCCGGCCGAAGTTCTCCTCGGCGCTGCCCGGTGGCGGTCCGTAGTTGTTGGCCAGGTCGAAGTGGGTCACGCCCAGGTCGAAGGCGCGGCGGACGACGTCGCGCTGCCGCTCGTACGGCCGGTCCGGGCCGAAGTTGTGCCACAGCCCGAGCGAGATGGCGGGCAGCCGCAGTCCGCTGCGCCCGCTGCGCCGGTAGGTCATCTGGTCGTAGCGCTCATCCGCGGCGAGGTAGGTCACGGTCACCGACCCTATCCCCGCCGGTGGCGGGCGTGCGCGGCGAACGGGCCTGCGACAACGGACTGCGGGGTAGTTTCGGGACCATGCGTTTCGTCCCGCTCGACACCCCCAAGCCCCTGTCCAAGATCGGCCTCGGCACCTGGCAGTTCGGGTCCCGGGAGTGGGGCTACGGCCCCGAGTACGAGCGCCGGGCCGCCGACATCGTCCGGCGCGCCGTCGACCTCGGCATCACCGTCTTCGACACCGCCGAGCTGTACGGCTTCGGCCGCAGCGAGCGGATCCTCGGCGAGGCGCTCGGCGACGACCGGCCGAAGGTCGTGATCGCCACGAAGATCTTCCCGCTCCTGCCGGTCGCCCCGGTGGTGCAGCAGCGGGCGGTCGCCTCGGCCGCCCGGCTCGGCGTCACCCACCTCGACCTCTACCAGGTGCACCAGGCCAACCCGCTGGTCGCCGACCACACCACCATGCGCGGCATGCGCGCTTTGCAGGACGTCGGGCTGGTCGGCGAGGTCGGCGTCAGCAACTACGGCCTGCGCCGCTGGCAGGTCGCCGAGGCGGCGCTCGGCCGGCGCGTGCTCAGCAACCAGGTCCGCTACAGCATGGTCGACCGCGGGCCCGAGCACGACCTGCTGCCGTACGCGAAGCAGGCCGGCCGCGTCGTCATCGCGTACAGCCCGCTGGCCCAGGGCTTCCTCTCCGGCCGGTACGACGCGAAGAACCCGCCGAGCGGGGCGGTGCGCCGGGCCAACCCGTACTTCCTACCGGAGAACCTGGAGCGCGGCGCGACGCTGATCGAGACCCTGCGGCAGGTGGCCGACGCGCACGACGCCACGCCCAGCCAGATCGCCCTCGCCTACCTGCTGCGCCACCCGAACGTGCTGGCCATCCCCGGCGCCTCCGGCGTGGAACAGGTCGAACGCAACGCGGCTGCCGCCGACATCGACCTGGCCGACGACGAACACGCCGCGTTGGCCCGCGCGGCGAAGGAGTTCCGCCCGATCACCGGCCTGGCGGCGGCGCCCCGCCTGCTGCGGGCCCGAGCCGGAAGGTGAGCCGATGGACGACATCACCGCGCTGATCCTCGACGACCACGCGGCCTTCCGCCGGGGCTTCGCCCGCCTCGACGACGCCCGCGACGAACACGAGCTGCTGGCGATCTGGGACGCGCTCGCCCTGCACCTGGACGTGCACGCCGAGGCGGAGGAGGCGATCCTCTACCCGCACCTGGTGCGCCACGGCGACGACGGCGAGGCCGAGACCGTCGACGCGATCGGCGACCACAACAAGATCCGCGACGCCGTCGCCGAGTCCAAGCTGCACCCGGTGGGCTCCGACGAGTGGTGGGCGGCGGTGGGTACCGCCCGCCGGGAGAACAGCGAGCACCTCGCCGAGGAGGAGGACGAGGCGCTGCCCGACTTCCGCCGGCACGCGAGCCTCGAGCTGCGGGCCGAGTTGGGCCGCCGCTGGCTGACCTTCCACGGCGAGCACAAGAACGGCCGCGACCTGGCCTTCGCCGACAAGGACCCGCAGCGCTACGTCGACGAACACCGCCGCTGACCGGAACGTCGATCTCCCCGACGCGGGGGAGTCGGCCCGGGGCACGACCGGGACAGAATGGGCGGGTGAAGCCCCGCACGGTCCTCGCCCCGCTGACGGCCGGCAGCACCTGGCGGCGCGGCGTGTTCCTGCTGCTCGGCGGGGTGCTCGCGCTGCCGTACGCGCTGCTGGCGGTGGCCTTCGCCCAGCTGCTGACCCGGTCGGACATCCCCCGGCCGCTGGTGCTGGCGCTGCTCGGCGTCGCGGCGGTCATCGCGGCGGTCCCGGTCTTCCTCGACGGCCCCCGGGCACTGGAGATCGCCGCCGCGCGGACCCTGCTCGGCGTCGACCTGCCGGACCCGGCCCCCGGGCACGTCGCAGACCGGGAGACCCGGCTGCGCTCGGCGCTCTGGATCGGGCTGCACCTGGTCAGCGGCGGGCTGGTGGTGGCCGCCCTGTTCAGCGCCGTGCCGATGGCGCTCGCCTTCATCGGGCAGCAGTTCGGGCTCGACACCGGCGTGACCGGCGGCGACCGGTTCGGGCCGCTCGACGGGCGGGACACCGGCTGGCTGACCCTCGCCGGCGTCGTCGTGCTGGTGGCGCTCGGCTACGCCGTGGCCGGGCTGGGCGCGCTGGCGGTGTCGATGGCCCCGGTGCTGCTCGGCCCGGCCCAGGCGGAACGGATCGCGGCCCTGGAGGCGCGCACGGCCCGGCTCGCCGAACGCAACCGGCTGGCCCGGGAACTGCACGACTCGGTGGGCCACGCCCTCACCGTCGCCACCCTCCAGGCAGGGGCCGCCCGCGAGCTGCTCGACCGGGACCCGGAGTTCGTCCGGCGCGCGCTGGGCGCGATCGAGGAGGCCGGGCGGACCGCCATGGACGACCTGGACCACGTGCTGGGGCTGCTCCGCGAGCCCGACGGCCGGCGGGCCGCGCCGGCGCCGCAGCGTACGCTCGCCGACCTGGACCGGCTGGTGGCCGACACCCGCGCGGCCGGCCTGCCGGTCGAGGCCCGGCGTACCGGCGACCCGGCCGACCTGCCGGCGGCGGTCTCCCGGGAGGGCTACCGGATCGTCCAGGAGGGGCTGACCAACGCGGCCCGGCACGGTCGGGGACCGGTCACGCTGCGCCTCGACGTGCACGCCGACGCGCTGGAGCTGGAGCTGGACAACGCGGTGGGCCGGCGCCGCCGCGGCGACCCGGGGCGGGGCGGCCGGGGCCTGGACGGGATGCGGGAGCGGGTGCTGCTGCTCGGCGGCCGGCTGACCGTCGGGCCGGACGGCGACCGCTGGCGCATCCGGGTGCGACTGCCGTTCGAGGGGACCCCATGACGACCGGAACCGCGACGACCACCGGCGTGCTGATCGTCGACGACGACGAGCTGATCCGGGTCGGGCTGCGGGCCATCCTCGACGCCCAGCCCGACCTGCGGGTGCTCGGCGAGGCCGCCGACGGCGCGGAGGTGCCGCCGCTGGTCGCCCGGCTGCGCCCCCGGGTGGTGCTGATGGACGTGCGGATGCCCGGCATCGACGGCATCCAGGCCACCCGGCGGCTGCTCGCCACCTCCGCCGACCCGCCCCGGGTGCTGGTGGTCACCACCTTCGCCAACGACGAGTACGTCTACGACGCGCTCCGCGCCGGAGCGAGCGGGTTCCTGCTCAAGCGGGCCCGGCCCGCCGAGGTGGTGGAGGCGGTCCGGGTGGTCGCGCGGGGCGAGTCGCTGCTCTTCCCCGCCGCCATCCGCCGCCTCGCCGGGGCGTACGGGGGGCGGGGCGCCGACCGGCTGGCGGCCGCCCGGCTCACCGACCGGGAGGCCGAGGTGCTGCGGCTGATGACCACCGGGCTGTCCAACCCGGAGATCGCCGCGCACCTGGTGGTCGGGGTGGAGACGGTGAAGACCCACGTCGGCAACGTGCTGGCCAAGCTCGGCGTCCGCGACCGCACCCAGGCGGTGATCGCGGCGTACGAGTCGGGGTTCGTCACCCCGTCGGGCTGAGCGTTCCCTCCCGAGGGGGAGCCGGTTCACCGCCGCACGGGAGGGCGGGAGAGGCCCGCCGGCCGAGGCTGGGAAGCATGACGACGACCGAAGTTCCCACCCATCGCCCGGCCCCGGGCCGGCTGGACCGGCTCGCCCCGCTGGCCGCCGGCTGGCTCGGCCTCTGGGGGCTGCTCGCCCTGGTCTCCGCCGTCACCGGTGCCGGCTACCCGTTCGGGGCGAACGATCCGGTCGACGGCGAGGCCAACCTGCTCCGGCTGGTCCCCATCGACGTCGGCGCACCGCTGTTCGCCGTGCTGCTGCTCGGCGCCGCGGTGGCCGCGCTCGCCATGACCGGCCCGGCCCGCCGCCGGGCCCGACCGCTGAACACCCTGCTGTCGGCGTACGCCTGGACTGTCGCGTTCCTGCTCGCCGTCGTCGTGCCGGACGTGAAGGTGCTGGTCATCCTCGGCTACCTCCCGATCCTGATCGTCGGCGCGCCGTTCGGCTGGCCGCCGGTGGACTACGCCGACGTGTTCACCTGGGCGCTGTTCGCGCGGTGCGCGGCCATGGTCGGCGGGGTGCTGCTGGCCGGGGCGGTGCTGCGCTGGCAGCGGCGTACCGCGGGCGCCTGCCCGACGTGCGGGCGCGACGGCGCCGACCACGGTTGGACCTCGCCCGACTCGGCCGCCCGCTGGGGGCGCGTGGCGGCCTGGACCGCGGCCACCGTTCCCGCCCTGTACGCCCTCACCCGGCTCGCCTGGGCGGTCGGCGTCCCGCTGGGCATCGAGCGGTCGTTCCTCGACGAGATGCGCGACTCCGGGCTGGTCTGGGCGGGCGCCGGGCTGGGCGGCTTCGCCCTGGTGGGCGCCGTCCTCACCCTCGGGCTGGTGCAGCGGTGGGGGGAACGGTTCCCGCGCTGGATGGTGGGCCTGGCCGGGCGGCCGGTGCCGGTCGGGCTGGCCGTCGTCCCGGCGACGCTGGTCGCGGTGGCGGTCACCGCGGCGAGCCTCGGCCTGCTCGCCACCCCCGCCTTCTGGGACTTCTCCGCCGGGCTCAGCCTGGCCACCGCGCCGATGCTGCTCTGGCCGGTCTGGGGCGTCGCGCTCGGCGCCGCCACGTACGCGTACCACCTGCGCCGCCGGGGCACCTGCCGGAGCTGCGGACAGGGCTGAGGCGTACCCCCGGCGGGGGTGCCCGGTCGACGGACCGGGCGCCCCCGCTCCCGTGAGCTAGCGTTGGTCGGGTGACTGCGCCTTCCCCGGTTACCCCGGCACCTCCGGCCGACCTGCCCGGCACGCTCGGCGAGCTGCGGGCGGCCGGCCACGCGTACCGCACGGTCAAGCAGGAACTCCGCGACAACCTCCTGGCCCGGATGCGCTCCGGCGCCGACCGCTTCCCCGGCATCGTCGGCTACGACGACACGGTGCTGCCCGAGGTCGAGCGCGCCCTGCTCGCCGGGCACGACATGGTGCTGCTGGGCGAGCGGGGCCAGGGCAAGACCCGGCTCATCCGCTCGCTCGTCGGCCTGCTCGACGAGTGGACCCCGGTGATCGCCGGCTCGGTGCTCAACGAGCACCCGCTGCACCCGCTCACCCCCGGCTCGCGGGCGCTGGTCGCCGAGGCCGGCGACGACCTGCCGGTGGCGTGGCTGCACCGCTCGATGCGCTACGGCGAGAAGCTGGCCACCCCGGACACCAGCGTCGGCGACCTGATCGGCGACGTCGACCCGATCCGGATCGCCCAGGGGCGCACCCTCGGCGACCCGGAGACGATCCACTTCGGCCTCGTCCCGCGTACCAACCGGGGCATCTTCGCCGTCAACGAGCTGCCCGACCTGGCCGAACGGATCCAGGTGGCGCTGCTCAACGTGCTGGAGGAGCGGGACATCCAGGTCCGCGGCTACCAGCTGCGGCTGCCGCTGGACCTGTTCCTGGTGGCCAGCGCCAACCCGGAGGACTACACCAACCGGGGCCGGATCATCACCCCGCTGAAGGACCGCTTCGGCGCCGAGGTGCGTACCCACTACCCGGTCGACCTCGACCTGGAGCTGGCCCTGATCCGGCAGGAGGCCGACCTGGTCGCCGAGGTGCCGGAGCACGTGCTGGAGGTCCTGGCGCGGTTCGCCCGCGCGGTGCGCGAGTCGCCGTCGGTGGACCCGCGTTCGGGAGTCTCCGCCCGGTTCGCCATCGCCGCCGCCGAGACGGTCGCCGCCACCGCGCTGCGCCGCGCCGGCCTGCTGGCGGCCACGGAGCCGGCTGACGGGGTACGCCCGGAGGCGGCGGTCGCGCGGGTGGGGGACGCGGTGTCGGTGACCAGCACCCTGCGCGGCAAGGTCGAGTTCGAGAGCGGCGAGGAGGGCCGGGAGGTCGAGATCCTCGGCCACCTGCTGCGGACCGCGACCGCCGAGACGTTCCGGGCCCGGCTGGCGGGGCTGGACCTCTCCGGGTTCACCGCCCTCGTCGACGAGGACGCCGTCATCGAGACCGGCGAGCTGGTCGGCTCCGCCGAGCTGCTGCGCCAGGTGGGCACCGTGCCCGGCCTGGCCAAGGCGCTGGACCGGCTCGGGTTGGGCGACGCGCCCACCCCGGAGCAGGTCGCGGCCGGCGTGGAGTTCGTCCTGGAAGGGCTGCACCTGACCCGCCGGCTCGGCAAGGACGTCACCGACTCCGGCCGGACCCGCTACGGCGGCCGGGCCTGAGCATGGCCGGCGACCGGTTCCGGTACGGGCAGTGGCGGGGCGGCCCCGACCCGCTCGCGCCTCCGTACGACGTGCGGGGGGCGGTGGACGCCGTCGGCGCCGAGGTGCTGGCCGGCGGCAGCCTCCGGGAGGCGCTGCGGGACCTGCTGCGGCAGGGGCCCCAGGGGCGCGGCGGCCTCGACGACCTCGCCGCCCGGGCCAGGCGGCTGCGCCGGGAGGCGTTGCGCCGGGGCGACCTGGACGGGGCGGTCACCCGGGCCCGCGCCCTGCTCGACCAGGCGCTCGCCGCCGAGCGGGACGAGCTGCGCGGGCGCGACGGCGACGACGCGCGGTTCGCCGAGGCGGTGCTGGACAACCTGCCCCGCTCGACGGCCCGCGCCGTGGAGGAGCTGACCGGGTACCGGTGGAGCAGCGACGAGGCCCGCCGGACGTACCAGCGGATCCTCGACGGGCTGCGCGACGACGTGCTCGGTCAGCGCTTCGCCGGGCTGCGCGACGCGGTGCGCGCCTCGGCGGACCCGGCCGCGCAGCAGCGGCTGGCCGAGATGATGCGCGACCTCAACGACCTGCTGGCCCGGCACGCCCGGTCGGAGGACACCACCGACGCCTTCGCCGAGTTCATGCGCCGGCACGGCGCGTTCTTCCCCGAGCAGCCGGCCGACGTCGACGAACTGGTCGACGTGCTGGCCCGGCGCTCCGCCGCCGGTGAGCGGCTGATGCGCTCGCTCTCCGACCGCCAGCGCGAGGAGCTGGCCGGCCTGATGCGGCAGTCGCTCGGCGACCGGCTCGCCGGGGAGCTGTCCGCGCTGGACGCCAACCTCCGGGCGCTCCGCCCCGACCTGCACCGGGGCCCGGGCGAGCGGGTGCGGGGCGAGCGGCCCCTCGGCTACGGCGAGGCCGCCGGCGCGCTCGGCGAGATCGCCGAGTTGGACGAGCTGCTGGACCAGCTCGACCAGGAGCATGCGGGCGCCACCCTGGACGACGTCGACGTCGACGCGGTGGCCCGGACGCTGGGCCGCGACGCCGCCGACGACGTACGCCGGCTGCGGGAGCTGGAGCGGGAGCTGCGCCGGCAGGGTTGGGTGAGCCGGGACGCCGACGGGCTGACCCTGAGCCCGAAGGCGCTGCGCCGGCTCGGCGGCACGGCGCTGCGGCGGGTCTTCGCGGACCTGACGGCCGGGCCGCGCGGCCAGCACGACCTGCGCTCGGCGGGCGCCGCCGGCGAGGTCAGCGGCGGATCGAGGCCGTGGGAGTACGGCGACGAGCAGCCCCTGGACGTGGTGCGGACGCTGACCCGGGCGGTCCGCCGCGCCGGCTCCGGTGTGCCGGTCCAGCTGGCCGTCGAGGACTTCGAGGTGGTGGAGACCGAGCGGCGGGCCTCGGCGGCGGTGGTGCTCTGCGTCGACCTCTCCTACTCGATGATCTCCCAGGGCCGGTGGGGCCCGATGAAGCAGACGGCGCTGGCGCTGGCGCACCTGATGGCCACCCGGTTCCCCCAGGACGCGTTGCAGATCGTCGGCTTCGGCCTGGAGGCGCTGCCGCTGACCCAGCAGGAACTGGCCGCCGTCGAGCCGGACCTGCGGCAGGGCACGAACCTCCAGCACGCGCTGCGGCTGGCCGCCCGGCACCTGCGGCGGCACCCGGACGCCGAGCCGGTGGTGCTGGTGGTCACCGACGGGGAGCCGACCGCCCACCTGGACCCGGACGACGGGGAGGCGCTGTTCCACTGGCCGCCGCTGCCGGAGACGATCGCGGCGACCGTGGGCGAGGTGGACCGGCTCACCCGCTACGGCGCCACGCTCAACCTGTTCATGCTCGGCGATGATCCCGGCCTGCGCCGCTTCGTCGACGCCGTGGCCCGCCGCTCGAAGGGCCGCATGTTCACTCCCGACCTGGAGGATCTCGGCGAGTACGTGGTCTCCGACTACCTCCGCACCCGGCAACCCCGCCGTCGCTGACCTGGCGGATTCGACGGGCCCCTTCCGGGTGAACCGTCCGCGGGAACTCCGGGCCGGACAGCGTGGGCCGGGATTGACTGGGGACATGGACAGCGGGGCGTTGCGGGGGGCGTACGCGGAGGTGCTCGCGGAGGTCGAGGCGGGTGGGTTCGCGGCGCCGCCGGCCGGGCAGTTGAGCGCCGAGCAGATCGTCGCGCACCTCGCCGCCAACGACGAGCTGATGACCGAGGCGACCGAGGCGGTCATCGCGGGCTCGCCGTTCGCGTACTACGACCTGGAGACCATCCACCGCCCGCAGGTGGACGCGCTGGTCGTCGAGTGCGGCGGGCTGGCCGGGCTGGCCACCCTGCTGCGGGCCACCAGCCAGAAGCTCTGCGCGCTGACCGAGCGGCTCGGCGCGGCGGCGCAGACCCCGGTCGAGACCCACCTGCGGGAGGGGTTCGACCTCGTCGTAGACGAGTCGCTGCCCTGGGGCCGCACCCTCGACCTGCACGCCCGCGTCCACCTGCCGAAGCACCTGGCCCAACTGCGCATGCTCCGCGCCGGCTGAACCGCCGCTGGAAGCAGGTCGGGAACTGCGCCGACCCGGGCGAGCGGAGTGGGCCGGCGGCCCCCGTCAGTCGACGACCCGGACGTCCTTCCAGAAGGCGACCCGGTCGCGGACCATCTCCGCCTCCGGCTTCGGTTCGGGGTAGTACCAGACCGCGTCGGCGCTGGTCCGGCCGTCGTGTTCCAGCGTGTAGTAGGACGCGGTGCCCTTCCACGGGCAGACGGTGTGCGTGTCGGACTCGCGGAGCAGGTCGTCGCGCAGGGCGGCGCGCGGGAAGTAGTGGTTTCCCTCGACCAGCACGGTGTCGTCGCTCTCGGCCACGACCAGGTCGTTCCAGACGGCTCTCGGCATGGTTCCCACGCTATGTCGCCGGCCCGGCGGCGGCCAGTGCTCCGACCACGTCGCGGACGCACCAGTGGACGTCCCCCGTCACGAGGGCCACAGCGCGTACAGTGATCGCATGTGTGCGGTCCGTGTGGATCATCATCCGGTCGACCACGACGGTGCGGTGGCCCAGTTGCGACGGTCCTACGCGGCGGTGCCCGCGGGCGCGCCGGTGCGGCTGGCCAAGCGCACCTCCAACCTGTTCCGTCCCCGGTCCGCCCCCAGCGCGCCGGGCCTGGACGTCACCGGGCTCACGGGCGTGCTCGCCGTGGACCCGGTCGCCCGCACGGCCGACGTGCAGGGCATGTGCACCTACGAGGACCTGGTCGACGCGACCCTGCCGCACGGGCTGATGCCGCTGGTCGTGCCGCAGTTGCGCACCATCACCCTCGGCGGGGCGGTGACCGGTCTCGGCATCGAGTCGACCTCGTTCCGCAATGGCCTGCCGCACGAGTCGGTGGTCGAGATGGACGTGCTCACCGGGGCCGGCGAGATCGTGACCGCCCGCCCGGAGGGGGAGCACGCCGACCTCTTCGCGGCGTTTCCCAATTCGCTGGGCAGCCTCGGCTACGCCACCCGGCTGCGCATCGAACTCCAGGCGGTACGCCGCTTCGTGGCCCTGCGCAACGTCCGGTTCACCCGGCTGGAGGCGCTCGCCGACGCGATCGCCGAGGTCGCCGCGACCCGGTCCTGGGCGGGGGAGGCGGTGGACGCGATGGACGGGGTGATGTTCAGCCCCGGCGAGGCGTACCTGGTGCTGGGCGCCTTCACCGACGACGCGCCGCCGGCCAGCGACTACACGGGACAGGACATCTACTACCGCTCGCTGCGCCGGCGCACGCACGACGCACTGACCACGTACGACTATCTCTGGCGCTGGGACACCGACTGGTTCTGGTGTTCGGCGGCGTTCGGGGTGCAGCACCCGGTGCTCCGGCGGGTCTGGCCGGCGCGGTGGCGGCGCAGCGACGTCTACCACCGGTTGGTCCGGTGGGAGCACCGGCACGGCGTGGCCGCCCGGATCGACCGCCTGCGGGGCCAGCCGGCGCGCGAGCGGGTGGTGCAGGACGTGGAGATCCCGCTGGAGCGGATGGCCGGGTTCCTGCGCTGGTTCGCCGGCACCGTCGGGATGACCCCGGTCTGGCTGTGCCCGTTGCGGCTGCGTGAGCCGTCCGGTCCCGGATCGGCCCGGGCCTGGCCGCTCTATCCGCTCCGGGCCGGGCAGAACTACGTGAACGTCGGCTTCTGGGGCAGCGTGCCGATCGCGTCGGGGGCCGCCGACGGCGACGTCAACCGGGCGATCGAGCGCATGGTGTCGGAGTCGGGGGGCCACAAGTCGCTCTACTCCGACGCGTACTACGACCGGGAATCCTTCGACCGGCTCTACGGCGGCGCGACGTGGCGCGCGGTGAAGGACCGTTACGACCCGGACCACCGGCTCACCGGACTGTACGAGAAGGCGGTAGCGAGAGCATGAGCCTGACCGATCGAGACCAGGGGGCGGCGAGCGCTCCCGCCAGCCCGCCGGCGGGGAGCCGGCGCCTGGGTCCGACCGTGGCGGACGTCGTCCGCGCGTTGACGACCGGCGCCCTGCCGGTGCGGGTCACCGGGTACGACGGCAGCGCGGTCGGCCCGGCCGATGCCGGCATCACCCTGTCGATCCGTTCCGAGCGGGGCCTGACGTACCTGCTCACCGCCCCGGGCGACCTGGGCATGGCCCGGGCGTACGTCGGCGGCGACCTGGCGTTGCAGGGGGTGCACCCGGGCGACCCGTACGAGGCGTTGCGGGTGCTCAAGGACGAGCTGCGGCTGCGTACACCGTCGCTTGCCGAGGGGCTGGCCCTGGTGCGCGGGCTGGGCTGGGAGCGGCTGATGCCGCCGCCGCCCCCGCCGCAGGAGGCGCTGCCGCGCTGGAAGCGTGTGGTGAACGGGCTGCGGCACTCCCGCACCCGGGACAGCACCGCGATCTCCCACCACTACGACGTCTCGAACGCCTTCTACGAGAAGGTGCTCGGCCCGTCGATGACGTACACCTGCGCGCTCTTCCGCTCGCCCGACGACACGCTGGAGCAGGCGCAGGCGGCCAAGTACGACCTGGTGGCGCAGAAGCTGGCGCTGAAGGCCGGGATGCGGCTGCTCGACGTGGGCTGCGGGTGGGGCGGCATGGTCCGGCACGCGGCCCGCGAGTACGGCGTGAAGGCGCTCGGGGTGACCCTGTCCCGGGCGCAGGCCGAGTGGGCCCGGGCGGCGATCGAGCGGGAGGGGCTGACCGGCCTGGCCGAGGTGCGCCACCTCGACTACCGGGACGCGCCGCGCGAGCAGTTCGACGCGGTCTCCTCGATCGGCCTGACCGAGCATGTCGGGGTGCGCCACTACCCGGCCTACTTCGGGGCCCTGCGGGACCGGCTGCGGCCGGACGGGCGGCTGCTCAACCACTGCATCACGCGGGCCGACAACCGCGCGCCGCACCGGTCGGGCGCGTTCATCGACCGCTACGTCTTCCCCGACGGGGAGCTGGCCGGCCCGGGGCGCCTGGTCAGCGAGATCCACGACGTCGGGTTGGAGGTGCAGCACGAGGAGAACCTGCGGCTGCACTACGCGTTGACGCTGGCCGGCTGGTGCCGCAACCTCGCGGCGCACTGGGACTCCTGCGTCGCCGAGGTGGGGGCCGGCACGGCGCGGGTATGGGGCCTCTACATGGCCGGGTCCCGGCTGGCGTTCGAGCGCAACGGCATCCAGCTGCACCAGGTGCTCGCCACCCGCCTCGGTCCGGAGGGGGCGAGCGGCTACCCGCTGCGCCCCGACTGGCTGCCCTGACCGCGTCCGACAGCCGCGCCGTCCGCCGGCGCGGCTGTCGCCGAAGCTATTGACAAACAAATTTTGTACGTACAAACTGATTTTGCCATGAGAGACGTCCTGTACCTGGAACAGATCGAGCAGGCCGAGGTCCTGCTCAAGCCGCACCGCGTCGAGGTGCTGCGACAACTGGCCGAGCCGCGCACCTGCACCGAGGTCGCCACCCGGCTGGAGCAGACGCCGCAGCGCGTCTACTACCACGTCAAGCAGCTCGTCGCCGCCGGGCTGGTCGAGCTGGTCAACGAACGCAAGGTCCGGGGCATCACCGAGGGCATCTACCAGGCCGCCGCCCGGTCCTACTGGCTGTCCCCCCGGCTGGTCGGCCGGATCGGCCTGCGCCGGGCCCGCGACGAGCTGAGCCTCGGCTACCTGCTGGACCTGATGGAGGAGGTCCAGGAGGACATCGCCGGGCTCGACCGTGCCGCCCCCGAGCTCCCCTCGGTCGGGGTCGCCGGCGAGATCCGGGTGCCGGCGGAGCTCCGCCAGCAGTTCCTGCACGACCTGCAGAGCACTCTGCAGGACCTGTTCACCCGCTACGGGGGCGCCGAGGGCGACGCCTTCAAGCTCGCCGTGGCCTGCTATCCGAAGGGGAAAGAACGTGACTGAACCGATGAGGCTGCCCGTCCGTCTCGCCGCGCCGGCCGAGGCCGTCCGCCGCGCCCTGACCGACCCGGCCGAGCTGCGCGTCTGGCTCGCCGAGCACGCCGAGGTCGAGCTGCCGCGACGGTACGAGTTCTGGGGCCGCCACACCCCGGAGGGCGACGCGCCGCACCAGCGGCTGCTACACGTCGACGACGACACGCTGCGCTTCGCGTGGCTGCTCGACGGGGTGGAGACCACCACCGAGTTCGCCCTGCGCGCGGAGGGCCCCGGGACGACGATGCTGACGCTGACCCAGAGCCACTTCGACTTCGCCGAGGCGATGAGCGGCAGCACCATCCGGGGCGTGCTCCAGACGTTCTGGAGCCTGTCGCTCGCCAACCTGGCCGCCCACCTGGCGGGGCAGTCGCTGCTGCCGAAGGTCGACTTCGCCTCCGCCGAGATGCGCGGCGAGCTGCTGATCGACGCGCCAGCGGCGAAGGTGTTCGAGTCGCTGACCGACTCCGAGCAGGCCAGCGCCTGGTTCGGCTACCCGATCGGCATCGAGCCCTGGGTCGGCGGCCGCTACGCCATGGGCGGCTTCGAGCACGGCTACGCGGCCAAGGTCGTCGACCTGGAGCCGGGCCGGAAGCTGTCGGTGGACTGGGGGCCGACCGGCGTCAGCACCTGGGAGCTGGCCGAGTCGCAGGGGAAGACGAAGCTGACCTTCGTGCAGTCCGGCTTCGACGAGCAGAACCCGCCGTACGGGGCGTGGGCCGGGTCGGTCTCGTCGCTGTTCGAGCTGCGCCGGTTCCACGAGATGAAGGACTGGCAGCCGATCTGGCTCCCCGCTGAGGTGCCGGGCCTGGAACCCGAGCCCGCGAAGGCGACGAGCTGACGCACGCCCCCGGGGCGCGCTCCAGCCGGAGCGCGCCCCGGGCCGTCGAAAGTCGCAGGTGATAGTCGGGCGACTCGTGGGTACTGGGGGGCGATGTTCTTCATCTTCGGGCTCCGCACCAAGGTCAGCCAGTCCGGCGTGGTGCAGCAGGTCTGCCGCAACTGCCACAACCAGGCCGCGCAGGTGATCACGCGCCGATCGACGAAGTTCAGCCTGTTCTTCGTGCCGCTCATCCCGATCCGCACCCGCTACGTGCAGCAGTGCACCTTCTGCGGCGCCCAGTACGACATCTCCCGGTCGGAGGCCGAGCGCCTCCCGGTCGGCTGAGCCCACCGATGGCCCGTTTCCTCTGCTGGCTGATCGGCCGGCAGCCCGCCGTGCCCGCGCCCGTGCACACCGTCTCCCGGCCGCCGTGCACCCCCGGCCGCCGCCGTCGTCGCCGCGACCGCCGGCCGCTGGCCGGCACCGCCCTGCCCCGTTCGCCCTGGAACCGCTCCGCCGGGCGCTGACCGATTCGTGATCCGCCGAGGCGCGGCGGACTGGTGGGACCGTGCCAGGATGTGGCGGTGTCGTACCCCCCTCATGCGTCGTACCCGCACATGCCAGGCCCGGTGACGCCGATG
>NZ_WAAS01000100.1:0-21067 GCF_008806585.1 Micromonospora sp. AMSO12t | reverse complement strand
CTGCCGAAGAGGCTGAGGAACTCGACCGGCTCGGCGTCGGCCGACCCGAACCAGTGCGGTACGCGGGTGTCGAACTCCGCCGCCTCCCCCGGCGTGAGCACGAGGTCCTGGTCCCCGAGGACGACCCGCAGCCGCCCGTTGAGGACGTAGAGCCACTCGTAGCCCTCGTGGGTCTGCGGATCGGGCTCCGCCCTGCGACCGCCGCCCGGAATCACCAGCTTGTACGCCTGGATGCCGCCGGGCCGGCGGGTCAGGGGCAGCATGGTCATCCCGTGGCGGGTGACCGGGCGCAAGTGGACGCGCGGGTCGCCGGTGGACGGGGCGTCGACGAGTTCGTCGAGCGTGACGCCGTGCGCCCTGGCCAGCGGGAGGAGCAGTTCGAGAGTGGGCCGGCGGGAACCGGACTCCAGCCGGGAGAGCGTGCTCACCGAGATGCCGGTCGCCGCCGACAGGTCGGCCAGGGTGGTCTCCCGCTGCCGGCGCAGCGCGCGCAGCCGGGGACCGACCGCGCCGAGCGCCTGGTCCAGGTCGTCGTCCATGCCGCCATCTTGCCACCTTGGCAACAACATTTGCCACCGTGGCGGCGGCGGTCGCATCGTGGTCGCGGGAGGTGGTCACGGTGACCGATCAGTTGGATGGCAGCTACGACGTGGTGGTGATCGGAGGTGGCGCCGCGGGGTTGAGCGGGGCGCTGACGCTGGCCCGGGTGCGACGGTCGGTGGTGGTGCTCGACTCGGGCACGCCGCGCAACGCCCCGGCCGAGGGCGTGCACGGGCTGCTGGCCCGGGAGGGGATCCGGCCGGCCGAGCTGCTGGAACGCGGCCGGGCGGAGGTACGCGGCTACGGCGGCCGGGTGGTCACCGGCGAGGTCGCCGCCACGAACCGCGACGACGACGGGTTCACGGTCACGCTGGGCGACGGCCGGACGGTGCGTGCGCGACGGCTGCTGGTGGCCACCGGGCTGGTGGACGAGCTGCCGGACGTCCCGGGGCTGCGGGAGCGCTGGGGCAGGGACGTCCTGCACTGCCCGTACTGCCACGGCTGGGAGGTCCGCGACCGGGCCATCGGCGTGCTGGCCAGCGGGCCGTTCTCGGTGCACCAGGCGCTGCTGTTCCGACAGTTGAGCGCCGACGTCACGTACTTCCAGCACACCATGCCGCCGCTCACCGACGAGCAGGCGGAGCAACTGGCGGCCCGCGGCATCGGCGTGGTGGGCGGCGAGGTCGCGTCCCTGGAGGTCGTGGAGGACCGCCTCGTGGGCGTACGGCTGGGCGACGGCACTCTCGTGCGCCGGGAGGCCCTGGCCGTCTCGTCGCGGATGGTGGCGCGCGCCGGCTTCCTCGCGGCGCTCGGACTGCGACCCGCGGCACACCCGGCGGGCGTCGGCGAGCACGTCCCCTCCGACGCGACGGGCCGCACCGACGTGCCCGGGGTGTGGGTCGCCGGCAACGTCACCGATCCGGCGGCCCAGGTCGGTGCCGCCGCGGCGGCCGGCGTGGTCGTCGCGGCCCAGATCAACGCCGATCTCGTCGCCGAGGAGACCCGGCGGGCCGTCGCCGCCCACCGCGCCCCGTTCTCCGCGAAGTCGGAGGCGGCACTCTGCGAGCAGGTGGTGGGCGACCGTCGCCACGGCCTCTGACGTCCCGACAGGCATCGGTGGGCGGTCCCGCCGGAAGCGCGGCGGCCCTGGCGGTGCACGGCGACCCAGCCGGAAGGCGGCCCGACGCGGGCGCGGCAGCCCAGCCCGGGAAGCGGCCTGAGCGGGCGGCGGCTCAGCCCGGGAAGCGGGCGCGGCGGCTCAGCCCGGGAAGCGGCGCGGCGGCTCAGCCCGGGAAGCGGCGCGGCGGCTCAGGTGGGAGACGGCTCAGGTGGGAGGCGGACCGACGCGGGCGCGGGCCTTCCTGGCGCACGCGTCGAGCACGAGGCGGGAGTCCAGCCCGAGGCTCTCGATGGCGACCAACGCGGTGAACGCCGCGTCCGCCAGTTCCGCCGCCACGTCCTCGCGACTGTGCGTGACACCCTTGCGCGGGTTCTGACCGAGCAGACCGATCCAGGCGCTCGCCGCCTCCCCCGCCTCCTCGGTCAGCTTGAGGATCCGGCAGGTCATTTCGGTCTGTCCGGTGCCGTTGGCGGCGTCCAACCAGCCGCGCGAGGCCCGGACCGCGTCCCAGATCGACTCGTCCACGCGACCAGTGAACCGGACGGAGGTCACGGTCCGTATCGCGGGACGGTTGGCGGGTAACCGGGTCCGGGTGATAGCAACAGGGACTAGCAGCGCAAGCGAAGGGACGTGTCGTATGCCGGAGACCGTGGAGACGGTGTTCACCAGCGTGGTCGCCCGCAATCCGGGCGAGCCGGAGTTCCACCAAGCGGTACGCGAGGTGCTGGAGAGCATCGGCCCGGCGCTGGCCAGACACCCCGAGTACGCCGAGGCGCGGATCATCGAGCGGATCTGCGAACCGGAGCGGCAGGTCATCTTCCGGGTGCCGTGGGAGGACGACCGCGGTCGGATCCAGGTCAACCGGGGCTTCCGGGTGGAGTTCAACAGCGCCCTCGGCCCGTACAAGGGCGGGCTGCGCTTCCACCCGTCGGTCTACCTCGGGATCGTGAAGTTCCTGGGCTTCGAGCAGATCTTCAAGAACGCGTTGACCGGGCTGTCGATCGGTGGCGGCAAGGGCGGCGCGGACTTCGACCCGAAGGGCCGCTCGGACCGGGAGGTGATGCGGTTCTGTCAGAGCTTCATGACAGAGCTGTACCGGCACATCGGCGCGGACACCGACGTGCCGGCCGGGGACATCGGCGTCGGCGGCCGGGAGATCGGCTACCTGTTCGGCCAGTACAAGCGGATCACCAACCGGTACGAGTCCGGGGTGCTCACCGGCAAGGGCCTGGCGTACGGGGGCGCGCAGGTGCGCCGGGAGGCGACCGGCTACGGGGCGGTCTTCTTCGCCGACGAGATGCTCCGGCAGACCGGCGACAGCCTGGACGGCAAGCGGGTGGTGGTCTCCGGCTCCGGCAACGTGGCGATCTACGCGATCGAGAAGGTGCACCAGCTCGGCGGGCGGGTGGTCGCCTGCTCCGACTCGTCCGGCTACGTCCTCGACGACAAGGGCATCGACCTGGAGCTGCTGCGCGAGCTGAAGGAGCAGCGCCGGGCCCGGCTCGACGACTACGCCCGGCACGTGCCGCACGCGGTGGCGGTCTCCGGCCGTACCGTCTGGGAGGTGCCCTGCGAGCTGGCGCTGCCGTGCGCGACGCAGAACGAGATCGGCGGCGCGGAGGCCGCGTCGCTCGTGGCCGGCGGCTGCGTCGCGGTGGTGGAGGGCGCGAACATGCCCACCACGCCGGAGGCGGTACGCATCCTCGGCCGGGCGGGGGTGCGCTTCGCGCCGGGCAAGGCGGCCAACGCCGGCGGGGTGGCGGTCAGCGCGCTGGAGATGCAGCAGAACGCCAGCCGGGACTCGTGGACGTTCGCCGAGTCGGAGCAGCGGCTGCGCGACATCATGCGCAACATCCACGACCGCTGCTGGAGCACGGCCGAGGAGTACGGGCTGCCCGGCGACTACGTGGCCGGGGCCAACATCGACGGGTTCCGCCGGGTGGCGGAGGCGATGCTGGCCCACGGCCTGATCTGACGGGGCGACCGGTCCGCCGCGCCAGCGCCGCCGCGGCCGACGCGCGTCGCCCCGCCCCGGCGGCGCCGCCGGCTCAGAAGCTGCTGACCAGCTTCACGAACGCCTCGTCGATCATGGCGGGGTCGGTGGCGTCGAACGCCTTGCCCGACGACGCCTTGGCGATCCGGTCCAGCGTGGCGAAGTCCGAATCCCCGTCGAACGCGATGCAGAAGACCTTCACCGGGCGCCGCGGGTCCAGGGCGACGTCCGCGAGCAGCCGGTTCAGGTCGTTGTCCCGGGCGTACTCGTTCTTGCCGTCGGTCAGCACGACGACGGCGTTGATCCGGTCCGGGTCGTACCGCTCGAGCACCTGCTCGTGAGCGGCCCGGACCGTCGCGTAGAGCGCCGTGTCTCCCGCGACGTGCAGGCCGGCAATCCGGCTGTTGATCCGTTTCTGGTCGAAGTCGCCGAGCCGGACCTCCTCCCGGTAGGGGCCGTCGGGCCGCTTCGAGGTCTCCGAGGAGAACGACCAGAGCCCGACCCGGTCCTCGGAGTTGAGCAGCGCGAGCCCCTTGGCCGCCGCCGCCGAGGCGACCTGGAAGCGCGTGCTGTTGCCGACCGGGGCCTGCATCGACCCGGAGGTGTCCAGGGCGATCAGGATGTTGGCCTTCTTGCGCAGCGTGCTCCAGCCGTCCAGCATCGCCTCGACCACCTCCGGGTTCGGCGGCGCGAAGTAGTTCAGCCCGCCGGTGGGCTCGGCGCCGACGCTGGCGAGCAGCTCCGCCGAGGCCCGCCGCTCGTGGTCGCGGAAGCCGAGGCGGACGAAGCTCTCCTGCTGGTCGTCCGCGGTCAGGAACTTCAGGAAGTCGTCCGCCGCCGCGCGCTGCCGTTCGTCGGCGGAGGGGAGCACCACGAAGGGGTGGTCCAGGTTGAAGGTGCCCTCCTTCGGGTGTACGGCGACCAGCGGCACCTTCGGCCGGGGGCCCCGCTCCTGGCCCTCCTGCCGCGGGCTCAGCCCGCCCTCGTTGTAGAGGTGGACCAGCTCCTCCTGCATGACGATGGCGCTCATGTCGCCGGCGCCCGTGCCGGCCAGGTCGGCCTCGGCGAGGTCGCGCAACAGCTCCACCGAGTCGTCGCTGTAGTGCGACACGTTGGCCTCGATCTGCCGGACGAAGCGGGTCACCTTCGGATCCGCCAGGTCCGACGTGGTGAGGTCGCTGGAGCGCTGCGCGGCGGCGTAGTAGGTGGCGATGGTCGCCGCCAGACCCGAGGTGGAGAGGTTCGGGTTGTCCTTGCCGAAGGTGAAGCGGCCCCACTCCGGTTTGCCGAAGCCCGCCCAGCCCTGCCGTCCGGAGAGGCCGAGAATCTCCCCCCAGCCCAGCGGCCCGCGCTGGCGTACCAGCTCGCCCTTGGGCTGCGGCATCGCGATGACCAGCGGGCTGTTGGCGATCGACGGGTAAGGGCCCGGGGTCTGCGGCGCCCGCCCGGCGGCCTTGTCGAGCAGCCGCAGCTGGCCCGTCCAGAGGCTCGACGTCGGCAACCAGACCTGCGGCTGCGGCAGGCCGGTGCCGCTCCAGCCGACGGCGAGCGCCTCGGTGGCCTTGCCCGAGTTCAGGGCGCTGACGTGCACCTGGGCGCAGCCGCCGCCGTCGAGCGTCCGGTCGCTGTCGTTGTACCGCGCGGCCAACTCGACCAGCAGCGCCGCCTTCTCGGTCGAGGCGTTGACGTCCAGGCGGACGGCGCAGTCGGCCCGGGACCGGTCGCTGCCCGCGTCCCGCTGCCGCACGAGCACGAACGCCCCGCCGATGACCAGCAGCCCGGCGGTTACGGCTGCGGTGTACGGCAACCACTGTCGTGCACGCGACGGGGCTGGGGCCATGGCGACGTCCTCCTCGGCGGTCAACTGGTGGCAGTCAACCTATCGGTGCGGTGCCACCGGCGGTGTCCGACCCGGCCGTCCGGGACGCTCACCCCCGCCCACCTGCGCACCCTCGGTCAGTGGCGGTCGGAGCGGCCGCCGAGGGCCGTCGCGACCAGCAGCCGCACCGCGTAGACCACGGCGAAGGTGGTCGCCCCGGCGGCCGCGGCCGCGTCCACCGTGCTCGACGCGACGTAGCCGGCCGCGGCGCCGACCGAGCCGAGGAAGATCGCGGTCGAGATGCCCCAGGCGTCGGTCGACTCGCGGCGGAGCCGCCGCCCCCAGCCGCCGCCCGCCTGGTCGGCGGGCGCGGAACCCGTGAACGGGCTCTGCGACGTCTGTTCAAGGCGCGTCGGCGCCGTCGGTTCCGGCCGGTCCGGCAGCGGATCCGACGCGGTACGGGGCAACGGCAGCGGCTGGCCCGGCGTCGGCGCGCCGGCGGTCTCGTTGCCGAGTTGGAGCACGGTCTCCCGGCGCAGCGGGCCCGCGTCCCGGACGTCCTGCCCGAGCAGCCGCATCAGCACCTCTTCGGCCTCCGGCCGCTCCGCCGGGTCCTTGGCCAGGCACTGCCGGATCAGCTCGTCGAGGCCCGGTGGCAGCGCGGGCAGGTCGGGCGGCTCGTTGAGCACCCGGTGCATCACCGCGAAGAGCGAGTCGGTGCCGAACGGTGGCCGGCCCCCGGCGGCGAAGGCGATGGTGGCGGCCCAGGCGAAGACGTCGCACGGTGGCCCGACCGAGTCGTTACGGAACCGCTCCGGGGCCATGTACGCGGTGGTCCCCAGCACCCGGCTGGTCACCGTCTCGGTGACGCCCAGGGCGCGGGCGATGCCGAAGTCGATCACCCGGGGGCCGTCCCGGCCGAGCACCACGTTGTCGGGCTTCAGGTCGCAGTGCACGATGTCGGAGCGGTGGATCGCGGCGAGCGCGGTGGCCGTACCGACGGCGAGCCGGTGCAGCGCGTTGCCGGCGACCGGGCCCTGCTCGCGGACGTGCCGGTAGAGGGTCGGGCCCTCGATGAACTCGCTGACCACGTAGGGGCGTTCGCCGTCGACCTCGGCGAAGAGCACCTGCGCGGTGCAGAACGGCACGACGCGGCGCGCCGCGGCGATCTCCTTCATGAACTGCGACCGCGCCCGCAGGTCACTCAGGTCGATGTTGATCATCTTGACGGCCACCTGGTGGCCCTGGTCGTCCTCGCCGAGGTAGACCACGCCCTGACCGCCCGCGCCCAGCCGACCGACCAGCCGGTACGGACCGGCGGTCACCGGGTCGTGCGTCCACAGTGGCACCAGCCCCGGCACCGGCGCGCCGGCCAGTCCTGTCATCCCGACTCCATCGCTGTCGTGTCCCCTGCCACCCGGCAGCGGAGGACACGGTCATGGTGCCATGCCGCCGCCTGCTGGCCGAGGGGTGCCCGACGGACGGAAGGCCTCCCCGGGGCGGGATCGGGTGGGCCGACGCGGCGGTACGACCGAGGCGGTACGGGACGAGCTGGCGCCCGTCGGAGGTCTCCGACGGGCGCCAGCCGTTTCGCGGTGTCCGGGCACTGCCCGAAGGGGAGCTTCACCGTCAGCGCGCGGCTCCCATGCCGAAGCGGTGGCGCTTGCGCCAGACCAGCGACAGCAGCAGGAGCACCGCGCCGGCGCCGACGAGGCCGCCGCCGAACTTCATCGGGGTGCTCAGGCTGTCGCCCGTGACGGGC
Source organism: Micromonospora sp. AMSO12t (assembly GCF_008806585.1). Classification (NCBI taxonomy): domain Bacteria; kingdom Bacillati; phylum Actinomycetota; class Actinomycetes; order Micromonosporales; family Micromonosporaceae; genus Micromonospora; species Micromonospora sp. AMSO12t. The sequence goes on along the minus strand of NZ_WAAS01000100.1, from coordinate 13,833 downwards.
AGCGGCGGCGTGTGCTTCTTGAGCACGGTCAGCGTCGCGGTCGCCACCCGGTGGTACGTCTGGCCCTCGGCCCGGAAGGTGTACGTGCCGTGGTGACGCGGCGTGTAGGTGGTGCGGAAGTAGCCGTCGTCGTCAGCCGTGACCTCCAGGGTCCTGGGGTTCGGCTGGGGCGCCTGCTGGAACGAGACCGGCACCATCGCGACGATCTCGCCGTCGCTGCGGCGCGCCTGGTCGGCGCCCGGCACGGCGGCGGCGAGCGGGGACGTGCTGACGGTGATGATCACCGTCTCGCCCGGCCCCCAGCCCCTGCCGATCAGGGTGGCGGTCTGGCCGACCACGACGGTCGGCGGGGTCACGGCGAGCGTCGGGGTGCCGCCCGGCGGGTAGATCGGTGGTTGTGGCGTTCCGGTGCCCGGCGTCGGCTGCGGCTGCGCCGCCCCCGCTGCGGTCGGCACGGCCAGCACGGCCAGACCGACCGTGAGCGCCATGATGATGCGGGATAGCCGCATGATTGGTTCCCTCCTACTGATCACAGCTTGGTGCGGAAACAACTTGGGTGGTCCATGGGGTGGCGGTGGGGGTCAGCCACAGCTCGGCGGTACCGACGCCGGTGGTCGCCGTCAGGACGGTGACCTCCAACGTGCGGGAGCCCCCCGGGCCGACCTCGACGTTGGCGGTGCTCACCTGGCGGCGCCGTTCGGTGCCGCTGCCCACCGCCGTCTCGACGCCGTCCAGACGGGCGGCGAGCACCGCCCCACCGGCGGGGCTGTGCACCGACACCAACGTGCGGACGGTGTACGGGTCACCGGCCAGACCGAGGCCGAGGACCGACTCGCTGAGACCCGACTTCGGCGCCGACGAGCGCAGGGTGACCCGGAGTCGGAGTTCCCGGCGGCCGTCGGGCCGGCAGTCGCCGACCGCCAGGGTCGCCGACGGCCGGAGGTAGTAGCCGAGCTTCGCGCCGCTGCCGTCGTTGAGGAACACGCCGACCGTGGGCACGGTGTCCTTCTCCGGAAGCGCCCCGGCCAACCGGCTGTCGCCGATCCTCCGTTGCTCTTCGTTTCGGGCACTCCAGAACAATATCCGGCGTTCAGTGACAGCACGGTCAAATGAGGACAACAACGCCTTCGGGTCTACATTCTTCGTGACCAGCGCGTCGAACACGGCGGCGGCGGAGGCGGCGAAGAAGGCGTCCTGTTCCTCGTTGTCCATCCGCTGGTAGCTGTCGCTGAGCACCGTCTGCACGACCTTCTCGGCGGCCAGCGGGACACCCCCGGGCACCATCACCGGGCCCGTGGCCTTGAGCAGATACGACAGCACCACCGGGTCGACGGCGAGCACCCCGTCCACGGTGGTGCCCGTACGCCGGCGGAACATCTCCCGGTAGAGGGCGGCGGCGGTCGGGAAGTGCGGGGTGAGGTTGACGTCGGCCGGATAGATCCCGGGCAGGTCGGCCCAGAGGCTGCGCACCTCGGCGGGCACCTTCAGCGGCGGCTGGAACCGGCCCAGCGTGCTGCTGGTGCCCTGCCGCCCCATCCGGACCCGGCCGTCGGCCGCGTGGATGACCGCGTACGCGCCGATCATCCCGCCGGTGGCGCGCAGCTCGGCCGGGTTCTGGGAGACCACCAGGTAGGTGCGGGGGCCGTCGGCGCCCAGCAGCCCCGGCAGCAGCCGGCTGGCCTCGTCCGCGGCGGCGGTCAGGCCGGCCAGCCGGTCGATCTCGCCCCGCAGGTCGCCGAGCGCCTGCCGGACCTGACCGACCAGGCCCTCGGTGGGCACCGTCGCGAGGCTGTCCCGGGCACCCTGCACCGTGGCGTTGACCCTGGCCAGCTCGGCCGACAGGGCCCGCAGCCGACCCACGTCCAGCCGCCCGCCCGCCGGCACCAGGCTGGTCAGGTCGGCGCGCAGCAACGGCGGGAACGCCTGCCGGGCCAGGTCGTCGATGGCCACCGAGATCTGCCGGACGGCCGCCAGGTTGTCCCCCGCGTACGGGGCGTGCCGACCGACCCACCAGCCGGGGTCACCGGTCGCCGCCCGGGCACTGCCGGACTGCTCCTGGAGCGCCGCGAGGGTGCGCTGCGCCCGGGCGGTGTCACCCCCGACCACCTGGGCGCTCAGCTCCCGGGCCAGGCCGGCGGAGTTGAGCAGGTGGGCGCGGGCCTGCCAGCCCCGGAAGCCCACCCAGCCACCGGTCAGCAGCAGCAGCGAACCCACCACGAGGGCGGCGAGCAGGGCCCGGCGCAGCTGCCGCCGTCGGCGGGAACCACCACGCCGTCGACGCGGTCTCGCGCTCTCCGTCACACCACACGTCCTTCCTGGGGAACGGCGGGCGGACCCCGTTCCGCTACCGCTCCGCACTGCTAACGATCGTTTTCGCCCAAAGATGACGCGGTTGACCGGTATGCGAGCCCCGCTCGCCGGTCACCGGGCGCCGGGGCGCCCGGCAGCCGCCTCGTACAGCAGCCGTTCGATCCGCTCCACACCCGCCGACATCGACATCTCCCGCAGGTACGCCTCCCGGCCGCGCCGGCCCATGTCGGCCCGGGCGGGTGGCGGGATGGTGGCGGCCAGCCAGAACCGGTCGGCGAGGCTCGCCCAGTCCCCCGGCGGGCAGGAGAGCCCCGCCCGGGCCCGTTCCACCAGGTCCGCGGTGTCGCCGCCGGCGGAGGCCACCACGGGCACGGCGCAGGAGAACGCCGCCTGGAGCTTCGCCGGCAGGGTGCTGCGCAGCTCGGGCAGGTCCCGCAGCATGACGAGCTGGTAGTCGGCGGCGGCGTACAGGTCCGGCATGTCCGGCGGGGACCGCCGCTCGACGAAGCGCACGTTCTCGGCCCGCAGGTCGGCGGCGAGCCCCCGCACCCGCCGCTCGTCCGCGCCCGAGCCCACCAGGACGAGGTCCACGGTGTGGTCCAGCGCCGCCGCCGCCCGTACCGCGGTCTCCAGGCCCTGCCGGGCGCCGATGGTGCCGGCGTGCATCACCACGCACCGCTCGTCGCGCCGGACCAGCCGGTGAGCCGCGCGGCTGGGCCGGGCTGGGTGGAAGATCCGCTCGTCGGTCCAGTTGAGCACCACCCGCACCCGGGCCGGGTCCACGCCCGCCGCGACGACCCGGTCGCGCAGCGACGGCGCGGCGACCGCGATCCCGTCCGCGGCCCGGTAGACCCGCGCCATCGCGGCGGCGATCCGCCCGGCCCACCGCCCGTTCTCGGCCCCGACCGGCTCGTCCTCCGTCCAGACGTCCTGCACGTGCACGACGGTCGGCACCCGGCCCAGCAGGCGGAGCAGGCCCGCCGCCGCGAAGGCGTTCGCCGGCGGCAGGTGGACGTAGAGGGCGTCGACGTCGGCCAGGAACCACCGCCCGGTCACCGCCGCGCTGCCGGCGAACGACAGGTGGCCGGCCATCCGGCCGCGGAGCGAACCGTCCCCGGCGGAGTAGCGCGGGACCCGCCGGACCGTCAGCCGCTCGCTGTGGGTCTCGTACCGCCAGCGCTGCCGCCAGCCCGGGTAGACGTGGCCGCCGGGATAGTCGGGGAAGCCGGTCAGCACCTTCACCTCGTGCCCCCGGACGGCGAGTTCCTCGGCGAGACTGCCCGGGATGAACGCCGGCTCGGGCGGGAAGTGGTACGACAGGATCCCGATCCTCACCGACCCGCCTCCGTCCGGCCGGGACTCCTCGGCGCGGCACCGTGCCGCGGAGTCGTCCGGCCCGCGTACGATGCCGACATCCCCTCCACGTCCGGCCGGCTCCGACGGCCGGCCGCCGGCGCGGCGCCACCGTCCGCGACGGCACCGACGAGAGGGGTCCGCATGGTCGACCGGGTGTTGTTCGTCTGCCACGCCAACCTGTGCCGGTCACCGATGGCCGAGTACATCGCCCGTCGCCTGCTGGCCGGGCGCGCGGTGACGGTCGCCAGCGCCGGCACGGACGCCGTCGACGACCTGCGAATGCACCCGCACGCGGCGGACCTGGCGGCCGAGACCGGCGGGGATCCCACCGACTTTCGCAGCCGACGGCTGCGCCCGGAGCACCTGGCCGGGGCGACGCTGGTGCTCACGGCCACGCGCCGCCAGCGCTCGGTGTGCACCGCCCTCGCGCCGGCCGCGCTGCACCGGACGTTCACCCTCCGCCAGTTCGGCCGGTTGGCCTCGGCCGCCGAACCGACGACGGATCCGGCCGACGGTCCGCTGCGGGCGGCGGTCGAGGCCGCCGCCCGCGCCCGGGGGCGGCTGCAACCCGCCACCGGGGACGCGGACGACCTGCGGGACCCGATCGGCGGCACCGCCGCCGACTTCCGACGCTGCGCGGAGGAGATCGAACGGTCGATGCGACCCCTCGCGGCGCTCATCGCGACAGCCGGGTGAGTTCCTGCGTACGGTCGCTGACGACGCCGTCGACCCGCTCCGCGTGCCGGGCGGACGGGGTCGCGTCCGCCGGCACCTCCGGAGTCGCGGCGGCGACCACCCGGTAGGCCTCGTACTGGTACACCTCCGCCTTCGCCACCTTCGCCATGTTCAGCACGCAGCCGAGCAGCCGGACGGAGACCGAGTTCAGCGCGCGGGCGGCCTGCGCCACCTGGCTGCGGGAGGTGCGGCCCTGCTGGGAGACCAGGAGCGCGCCGTCGGCCTGCACGGCCACGACCACGCCGTCCGTCACGGCCAGCAGCGGGGCCGTGTCGATGATGACGATGTCGGCGGACTCCCGCAGGGCGAGCAGCAGGTCCGCCATCGCCTTGGAGCCGAGCAGCTCGCTGGGGTTGGGCGGCGCCGAGCCGCTCGGGAGCACCAGCAGGGACTTGTCGCCCCAGCGCTGCACCACGTCGCCGACCTGGACGTCGCCGACGAGCACGTCGGTCAGCCCGATGCCCGCGTCGAGCCCCAGGTAGTCGGCGACCTTCGGGCGGCGCAGGTCGGCGTCGACCAGCAGCACCCGCCAGCCGGCCTCGGCCAGGGCGATCGCCAGGTTGCAGGAGAGCGTCGTCTTGCCCTCGCCCTGCAGGGCGCTGGTGACCGCGATGACGCGGGCGGGCTCGTGCACGTCGACGAAGCGCAGGTTGGTGCGCAGCTTGCGCACCGCCTCGGCCCGGGCGGAGTTCGCCGCCGCGCCGACGATCAACGGCTCCGACTTCGCGGTGCTCTCGAAGGGGATCTCGCCGAGCAGCGGGCTGCCGGTGGTACGCCGGAGGCCGGCGGCGTCGCGCAGGCGGACGTCGGCGACCCCGCGCAGGATCGCCAGGCCCACGCCGGCGAGCAGGCCGAGCAGCGTACCGACGGCGAAGTTGCGGACCGGCTGCGGCGAGACGGGCGTCGGGGTGACCCGGGGCCCGCTGACGACCTCGATCCTGATCGGCCCGGCCTTGCCGTCCTGGGTCGTCTCCACCTTCTGCACCAGCTGGACGAACTGCGCGGAGAGCACCTCGGTGACCTTCAGGGCGCGGCTCTGGTCCGTGTCGGTCACCGACGCGCGCAGCAGCACGGTGCCGGTCTCGGTGGAGGTGCTGACCCGGCGCTGGACCTCCTCGGCGGTGAGCCCGACCGGAGCCTCGGCGACGACGCTCTGCGCGAGGCGGTCGCTGGTCAGCAGTTCCGCGTAGGACTTGACCCGCTGCTGGAGGAAGAGGCCGCCCTGGTAGGCGTCGGTGACGCCCTGGCTGGGCGTGGTGACGAAGAAGGTCACCGACGCGACGTAGCGGGGCTGCGCCCGGACGGTGACGAGGGCGGTGACGCCGAGCGCGACCATGACGGTGAGGAGCACGATCCACCAGTGCCGGCGCACGAGGCGGAGTTGGCGGTACAGGTCCATCAGGCGCGCCTCCGTACCAGGCCGGTAACGCCAAAGAACTTCACGAAAACCCCCAAGGTCGACTTAATCTCGTGAAACCATTAAAGCGACTCATACGCCTTATGTCCCGAGTTACGTATTTTCACCCCTTGACATCGGCGCCCGACCCACCACCGGACAAACGGGCGGACGGCGTCCCGGGTGGCGGGGGGAAGGCGACCGGACGTGACGAGGCCGGCAATCGCCCCTCCCGGCTCGCCGGTCGCGGCGCCGCTGGATAGGGTCGACAACGGTGTGCCGGGAAGCCTGGTCGGCGTCGACCCCTGCTGCCCGAGACAAGGTGAATCCCGCGCATGACCAACCGCGCCCCGCACGCCGACCGACCCCGCCCGCCCCGCCGCTTCTTCTCGCGTACGTCCTGGCCGGAGGCCCGGTTCCTGGCCGACGTGCTGCGGACCGAGACCGTCGGCGGCGGCCTCCTGCTGCTCGGCGCGGTGGTCGCGCTGGTCTGGGCCAACTCGCCCTGGGGGTCCTCCTACGCCGCCCTCGGCGCGTGGGTGCCCTGGTCGGACGGGGCAGCCCTGCACCTGGACCTGGACCTCGCCGCCTGGGCCGCCGACGGCCTCCTGGCGATCTTCTTCTTCGTCGTCGGGCTCGAACTCAAGCGCGAGTTCGTCGCGGGCGACCTGCGCGACCCTCGCCGGGCGGCGCTGCCCGTGATCGCGGCGGTCGGCGGCATGGCGGCGCCCGCCCTGATCTACCTCGGGATCAACCTCGCCGCCGGCGGGGACGGGCTGCGGGGGTGGGCCATCCCCACCGCGACGGACATCGCCTTCGCCCTCGCCGTCCTCGCGGTCATCGGCTCGCACCTGCCGCAGGGCCTGCGCGCCTTCCTGCTGACCCTGGCGGTGGTCGACGACCTGCTCGCCATCACCATCATCGCGATCTTCTACACCGCCGACTTCAGCCCGCTGCCGCTGCTCGCCGCCCTGGTCCCCATCGCCCTCTTCGGCCTGCTCGTGCAGCGGCGCAAGACGTGGTGGTGGGCGCTGATCCCGTTGGCGGCCACCGCGTGGGTCCTCATGCACGCCTCCGGGGTACACGCCACCGTGGCGGGCGTCCTGCTGGGCTTCACCGTGCCCGTCCTGCGGGGCAAGGCCGGCGACGCGCACGGGCTCGCCGAGCACCTGGAGCACCGCTGGCGCCCCATCTCGGCCGGTTTCGCCGTGCCGATCTTCGCGTTCTTCGCGGCCGGGGTGTCGCTGCGGGGCGCCGACCTGGGGGCCATCGTCACCGACCCGATCGTGATCGGCGTCGTCGCCGGTCTGGTGCTCGGCAAGGTCATCGGGATCTTCGGCTCGACGTTCCTGCTCGCCCGGTTCACCCGAGCGCAGCTCGACGAGGACATCACCTGGACGGACCTGCTCGGCGTGGCGCTGCTCGCCGGGATCGGGTTCACCGTCTCCCTGCTGATCGGCGAACTCGCGTTCGGCCCCGGCAGCGCCGCCGCCGGCAACGTCAAGGCGGCCGTGCTGACCGGCTCGGTGATCTCCGCGCTGCTCGCCACGGTCGTGTTGATGCGGCGCAACGCCGCCTACCGGCGGATCGCCGAGGCGGAGCGGGTGGACGCCGACCGCGACGGCGTGCCGGACGTCTACCAGCGCGGGCAGGGCTGAACCGGCCGCCGCGCCCCCGGACGAGGCACCGCACCGGGCACGGCTCGCTCAGCGCCGGTCGCCGCGCCGGGCCGGGCCGCCGGGCGGTCGCCGGGCCTGCCGTTACTGCTGGCGGTGCCGGCCCGGCGTCGGCCATTTGGCCGCGTCCGGCGCCGGCGGAGGTCGGAGCCGCCCCGGCGGTCCGGTCGGCCCGCTGGCGGTGAGCGCGGCCCAGAGCAGCCGGCGCAGCAGGACGATCGCCGCCGCCGCGGCCAGGGCCGTCCAGCCCTGGCCGCCGGCCAGCCGCAGCAGCCCGGCGGCGGTCAGCAGGTCCAGCAGCACCCGCATCGCGCACCGCCAGGATCCCGTGCCGAGCAGCACCGCCAGCCCGGCCAGGGTGGCGAGGGCGGTGGTGGCGGTGACCAGGACACGGATCAACGGGCGCGCTCCGACTCCCGGACCTGCTGCTGCTCCTGGCGGATCTCCCGGCCGAGGAAGTAGTTCAGCGCGGTCCGGATCGCCGCGATGGCCGCCAGCTGACCGATCTGGGTGAAGGTCGGCGAGACCGCCGTACGCAGGATGTCCGCCGCGAGCTGGAACTCCAGCCCGAGGGTGAGGAACCGCCCCAGGGAGAGCCGGATCGGGGTGAACACGGCGGCGCTGCGGTGCCGCAGTCCCTCGACCACGAACCGCAGCGCCGCCCACGCCGCCCCGACGAAGATGACCACCGCCCCGGCGACCTCCACCGCCGTGACCAGGCCCTGGTAGCCGTGGCGCAGGATCTCCTCGACGCCCATCCGCTGCCGTTACCCGGCCAGCACGGCGGTAGTCGGCGTCAGGTGAGCTGCGTGACGGCCTCCAGGATCAGCCAGAGCCCGCAGATCGCGAAGAGCACCGCGGCGCCGTACTTGATGGTCTTCTCGGGCAGCCGCTTGCCGAGCATCCGCCCGACGAGGATGGCGAGCGCGTCCGCCGCCACCATGCCGATCGTCGAGCCGAGCCAGGTGCCGAACCAGCCGTACTGGGTGGCGAGGGTGATGGTGGCGAGCATGGTCTTGTCGCCCAGCTCGGCCAGGAAGAACGCGACCGACACCGCGACGATGGCGGACTTGCTGCTCTTCTCGGCCTTGCGCTTCTCCTCCTCGGTGAGCGAGTCACCGCGCAGGGTCCACGCGCCGAAACCGAGGAACGCCAGGCCCGCGACGAGCGAGATCCACTCCGTCGGCAGCGCGGCGCCGAGCCCGTAGCCGATCGCCACCGAGGCCAGGTGCACCACGGCGGTGGCGATGGTGATCCCGATCAGGACCGGCACGGTCTTGAAGCGGGTGGCGAAGGTCAGGGCCATCAGCTGGGACTTGTCCCCCAGCTCGGCGACGAAGATGACGCCGAAGCTGACGACCAGCGCGACGAGGAAACCTTCCATGACATCCTTCCGGATCATGCCGGGAGGAGGTACGGGGGCGCCCTCGACCCGGCTGCAACAGCCTGGGTCGAAGGTCTCGCCCGCCTCGGATGACGAGGCCGCGTGGCCGGATGCGGAACGCACCAGTGTGTCGACCACGACATTGGGGGCTACTCCCCTTCGCGTCGCCCAGCCTAGCCGATCACCGGTCGGGCCGGCTCCGGCGGGTGAAGATGCTCACCCGCCGGCGACCCCGCCGGTCACCTGGCGCGGCCCACCGGTCACTCGGCGCGGGCCAGGGTGACGCCGAAGAGGCCGGCCGGATCGGTCCAGAAGTCGTGGGCGGCGAAGCCGGCCGAGCCCAGTTCGGCGGCGATCCCCTCCGGCCGGAACTTCGCCGACACCTCCGTGCGCAGCTCCTCGCCCTCGGCGAAGGTGACCGCCAGGTCCAGCACCCGTACGCGCATCGGCCGCCGCGCCCGCAGCCGCATCTCGATCCACTCCCGCTCGGCGTCCCAGAGCGCGACGTGGGCGAACCCCGCGGGATCGAAGTCGGCGCCCAACTCCCGGTTGACCACCCGCAGCACGTTGCGGTTGAACTCGGCGGTGACCCCGGCCGAGTCGTCGTACGCCGGCACGACCACCGCCGGGTCCTTGACGAGGTCGGTGCCGATCAGCAGCCAGTCCCCCGGCTCCAGCGCGGCCCGCATCGCGGCGAGGAACCGCGCCCGCTCGACCGGCAGGAGGTTGCCGATCGTGCCGCCCAGGAAGAGCACCAGCCGGCGCCCTCCGGTCGGCAGGCGGTCCAGGTGGCGGGTGAAGTCCCCCACGATGCCGCGCACCCGCAGCCCGGGGTAGTCGGCGGCGATCTCGGCGGTGGACTGCCGCAGCGCGCTGACCGACACGTCCAGCGGCACGAACGTGCCGAGCCCGCCCCGGCGGGTGAACGCGTCCAGCAGCAGCCGGGTCTTCTCCGACGAGCCCGAACCGAGCTCGATCAGCGTCTTCGCCCCGGTCAGCTCGGCGATCGTGGCCGCCCGTTCGGCCAGCACCGCCCGCTCGGCCCGGGTCGGGTAGTACTCCGGCAGGCGGGTGATCTCCTCGAACAGCTCGCTGCCGCGGGCGTCGTAGAACCACTTGGGGGGCAGCCACTTCTCGTCGGCCGTCAGGCCGGTGCGGACGTCCTCCCGCAGGCTGCGGCCCAGGTCCTGCTCCTCCAGGTGGATCTCCAGCGGCTCCGCGCTCATGTCATCCCCTTCGTCGTCGGGTGGAACGTCCCTGTCGGCCGGCGGTCAGACCTCGGCGAGGGCGCGGACGCGTACCCCCGTCGCCGTGGCCTCCACCAGTTGCCCCTCCGGCACCGCCTGCCAGCCGGGGTCGTCGTCGTGCGGCTCGGACGCCAGCAGCACCGAGGCCGGCGTCGCGCGGATCGACAGCGCGTGCCCGGCCACGCTGGCCACCACCGTGCGCCCGTCGGTGAGCAGCAGGTTGAGCCGGGACCCGGGCGCGGCCCCGGCCACCGCCGTCACGGTCTCGGCGACCGCGCGCGCCGGCTTCACCCCGGCCCGCAGCCGGTGCCGCACCAGCGCCCACACCAGCGCCGAGTCGGTGGCCGCGTCGAGGGTGAGCAGGTCGCGTACGGGCAGGGTGGCGGCGAGCGCGACCATCGAGTCGGGCCAGCCCCGCACCACCCCGTTGTGGCTGAACAGCCAGCGCCCCTCGGCGAACGGGGCGGCGGCCCCGTCGAGGACCGCCATGCCCACCGTGGCGGAGCGGACGGCGGCCAGCACCGCGCCGGCCGAGGTGACCTGCGCGAGCTGGGCGATGGTCGGGTCGCTCCAGATGGGCTGCGACCGCCGGTAGCGCACCGGCTCACCGTCGCCCGGGTACCAGCCGACGCCGAAGCCGTCGGCGTTGATCGTCCCGCCGCCGCGCATGTCGCGGGGCGCCCAGGACTGCCGCACGAGCGAGTACGGCGGGTCGAACAGCAGCTCCCGCAGGGTGACCGGCGGCCCCAGGTAGGCCAGGTGGCGACACATCAGGCGACACCGCCCGGCCCGGCGGGGCGGCCCGGGCGCCGGCCGCCGATGTCGCCCCGCCCCGGGGGCCGGCCCCGGAACGGGGTGCCTGCTCCGGCCCAACCGTCCGGCCGCCTCGTCGTCACGGCTGCGACTCCTCCGGCCGGGCGTCCCGCGCGCAGCGGAAACCGCTGAAGATCTGCCGCCGGATCGGGAAGTCCCAGTTGCGGAAGGTGCCCCGGCAGGCGACCCGGTCGGTGCCGAACGACCCGCCGCGCAGCACCCGGTGGTCGTCGCCGAAGAAGACCTCCGAGTATTCGCGGTAGGGGAACGCGGTGAAGCCGGGGTGCCCCCGGAACGGCGTGGAGGTCCACTCCCACACGTCGCCGATGAGCTGGTGCACGCCCAGCGGCGAGGCGCCGGCCGGGTAGGCGCCCACCGGCGCGGGCCACAGGTGCCGCTGGCCCAGGTTGGCGTGCTCGGCGGTGGGGTCGTCGTCGCCCCACGGGTAGCGGCGGGAGCGGCCGGAGGCGGGGTCCCAGCGGGCCGCCTTCTCCCACTCCGCCTCGGTCGGCAGCCGCTTGCCGGCCCAGGCCGCGTACGCCCGCGCCTCGTGGTAGCAGACGTGCACCACCGGCTCGTCGTCGCGGACCGGCGCCCACCGCCCGAACCGCCGGTAGGCCCAGCCGTCGCCGTCGCGTCGCCAGTGCATCGGCGCGACCAGTTCCGCCTCCCGGCGGTGCCGCCAGCCGGCCGGGCTCCACCAGCGCGGGTCGTCGTAGCCGCCGTCGGCGATGAACTCGCGGTAGCGCCCGTTGGTCACCGGCGCGGCGTCGATGACGTACGCCGGCAGGTGGACCCGGTGGGCGGGCCGCTCGTTGTCCAGCGCCCACGGGTCGGTGTCGGTGCCCATGGTGAACTCGCCGGCCGGCACCAGCACCTCGCCGTCGACCCGGACCGTCGGTTCCGGCGGCGGCGGGGCGTGCAACACCGCCGGGCCGGCGCGCAACTGGTGGGTGGCGAGCATCGTCTCGTCGTGCTGCTGCTCGTGCTGCACGATCATGCCGAAGGCGAAGCCGTCGGCGACCAGCGGCCGCTCGGTGAACGCGACCCGGTCCAGCAGGTCGAGCACCTTGTCCCGGACGGTGAGCAGGTAGGCGCGGGCCTCCTGCGGGGGCAGCAGCGGCAGCGCCGGGCGGTCCCGGCGGGGCTGCTTGAACGCGTCGTACAGCTCGTCGATGTCCCGCCGGACGGGTTCGCGCCCGCCCACGTCCCGGACCAGCCAGAGTTCCTCCTGGTTGCCCACGTGGGCGAGGTCCCAGACCAGCGGGGACATCAGCGGCGAGTGCTGCCGCGTCAGGTCGGCCTCGTCGACCGCCTCGGTCAGCAGGGCGGTGCGGGCGCGGGTGCGGTCGAGTTCCGCCGCGATCCGGCTGCGCAACTGCTCCGGGCCCGTTGGGCGCGTGGTCGTTCCGGTCACCGGTGACTCCTCCCCGCGGCGTCGCGTCGCCGCCGTACGCCTCGGTCGATGTCGTCGTGCAGGGCCGCCGGCAGGTCGAGCCGGGGCAGGGCCGCGAGGGCCAGGTCGAACAGGTCCGCCGCCGCGGCGGCCAGCGCCGGGTCGCGCAGGCCGTGGCGGGCGGCGGCGTGCCACCGGTGCGCCACCGGCCCGGCGACGGCGCGGGCCGCGCGGACCGTGCCCGGGTCGGCGAGCAGGACGGCCAGCACCGCGAGCGGGAGCACCCAGCCCCGGCCGGGCTGCGTGTCGAGGTAGCGCAATTCCAGGTAGCCCCGGGGTCGCACCGGCGGGAAGAGGGTGCTCACGTGGTAGTCGAGGTCGTCGGTGGTGGGCGGCCGGGGCAGCGCCCCGTCGACCCAGTCGGCGAACGTGATCCCCGGCGGCGGCGTCCAGTCCGGGCCGTCGCCGCGTACGCAGAGCAGTGGCGCGGCGAGGACGTAACTGGTCCAGGCCGTGACCGGGTCGGCGTCGGCCTCCGGCGTCCACACGGGACGGGTGCGGGCCGGGTCGATGCCGTACCAGGCGGCCATCCGGGCGGACGCCCAGCCGGTGCTGTGCCCGGCGTGCCGGTCGGCCGTGGCGAACGCGGCCAGCAGGGGCGGCCCGAGCGCGTGCACCGCCGCCCAGCGCTCCGGCAGGTGTGCCGGCTCCCCGGCGTCCAGGCAGACCTGGAGACCGGCGGTGCTGTACATCATCGTCCGGCCGGCCGGGCCGCGCCGGTCGAAGACGTGGCGCATGGCGCGGTAGCGGGGGCCCTCGACCACCGGGCGGGGCGGCCGGTGCGGGTCTATGCCGCTGCGCCCGAGGACCAGCCCGACGGCGTCGAGCAGGCCGGTCAGCACGGCGATGTCGCCGTCGGTGGCGTGGATGAGGGTGGCGAGCGAGGTGCGTGGCGCGGTGGAGATCTCCAACTGCCCGCCGGGCTCCACGGTCACGGTGCCACCGTGCGGGAGCGGCTCGGCGGGGCTCGCGCGGTCGAGGGTGCGGGGGCTGTGTCGCCCCAGGGCCGCCCGGAGCCGCTCGCCGTCGACCGGGCGGGCGGGGTCGGCGGCGTCGTGCACGGTCCATTCGAGTTCGACGCCGGTGTGGGTCGGTGGGCCGGTCTTGAAGCAGATGCGCGCGAGGTGGCCCTCGGCGGCGGCGGACTCCCGCAGGACGGTGGTCCGGTCGAGCTCCGGCGATGTCACCACGGCATGGCCCCCTTCCCGGCCGACTTCCGTTCGGTGTCACCGTAACGCCACCCACCGTCATCGGCGCGGGCGTCGGTGGCCCCACCCACTCCTGTCTAGCAGACGAATTCCGCGCGGCCAGCCGGAACGTGCAGCGGAAACGGCGGTCCCGACCCGTCGCGACGGGCCGGGAGAATCAGCGGCCGGGATCGACCGCGAGGGGCGTCAGTCGGTCGGGGTGGGAGACGGGGTCGGGCTCGACCCCTTCTTCGGCGGCTTGTCCGGCGACTC
>NZ_WAAS01000099.1:0-21405 GCF_008806585.1 Micromonospora sp. AMSO12t | reverse complement strand
CTGTCGGGGCGGGCGTCGTCACGACTTCCTCGTCCAGGTGTGGATGTTCCACCAGAGGCTGTTGGCGACGTCGTGCTCGTGCGGCTCCACCCGGGGGGTCACGCCGACGACCGCGTCCTTCACCACATAGGTGTGCTGGAGGTAGGTGAGGAAGACCCACGGCATGTCGGTGGCGAGCTGCTTCTGGAACGTGGCGTACGCGGCCTTACGGGCGGCCGGGTCGGCGTTGGCGCGGCCGTCCTGCAACGCCTTGTCCACCACGGGCGACCGGTAGGAGCCGGGGTTGAAGAAGCCCTGGCCGGCGAAGGCGGAGCCGAACAGCTTGTAGGAGACGAAGTCCGGATCGTACGGGGTGCCGTAGCCCATCACGAGCGCGTCGCTGCCCATCCGGGGGGTGATCGCGTCCCAGGTCAGCCCCTCAGGGGTGATCTTGATGCCGACCTTCTTCGCGTCGGCGGTCACCGCGAGGGCGAGCTCCTTGCGGAGGCTGTCCGTGGCCGGGTACATCAGTGCGAACGCCGCCTGCCGGCCGTCCTTGGCACGGATCCCGTCCGGGCCCGGCTTCCAGCCGGCGGCGTCGAGGGCGGCGGTCGCGGCGGCCGGATCGGCGGCGGGCCTGCCCACGATCGACGGCTCGGCGAACTCCGACGTCGGCGGGACCGGCCCGAACGCGGGCTCGCCCGCCCCGCCGAGCAGCCCGGTGACCATCGCCGCGCGGTCCACCGCCGCGTTCAGTGCCCGCCGCACCGCGAGGTCGGCGGTGACCGGGTTGCCCATCGGCAGCATCACGCCCCGGTAGTCGGCGGTGGGCACCCGCTGCACCCGGTAGCCGGCCTGCCCGTCGAAGCCGGTGGTCAGCTTCGGCGCCAGCTCCGCCGCGTCGAACTCCCCCGCCCGCATCCGCTGCGCGCGTACGTTGTCGTCGGCGACGAACGCCACCACCACGCCGCCGTTGGCGGGCCTGCCGCCCCACCAGCTCTCGTTGGCCGCGAGCACGAGCCGGTCGCCCGGGGTCCACGACGTCACGCGGTACGGGCCGGTGCCCACCGGCTTGCGGTTGAACTCGGCCTTGTTGATGTCCTGCCCGGTCAGCGCCTTGGCCGGCACGATGCCGAGGGCCAGCCGCTGCGCGAAGGGCGCGTAGGCGTACTTCAGGGTGAACACCACGGTCGACGGGTCGGGCGCGGTGACCGAGGCGAGCATGTCCAGGTCGGAGCGGAGCGTGGAGTCGACCTTCGGGTCCAGCACCGCCTGGTAGGTGAAGACCACGTCCTGGGCAGTGAACGGGCTGCCGTCGTGGAACAGCACGCCGTCGCGGAGCTTCGCGGTGACCGTCCTGCCGTCCGCCGACACGGTCGGCAGTTCCCGGGCCAGCGCCGGCACCAGCTCGTTGCGGGCGTCGCGGGCGACCAGCCCGTCGAAGATCAGGGAGCCGCCGTCGACGCCGTAGTTCAGCACCGGGTTCAACGCGTCCGGCTCGCCCGCCGTCGCCACGACGAGCGTGCCGGCGCCGGCCGCGCCCGTCGACGTGGTCGTCGGCGAGGAGCAGCCGGCCACGGCGAGGACACCGGCGACGGCCACCGCCGCCACGCGCTTGGACACAGGCGTACCCATCACATGCTCCCGGGTCTGTTCTTCGCACGACCGCCCGGCGTCGCACTCGGGCCGGCGTCCTGATCTTGGCCGACGTGCCCGCGGCGGTCCACGGTCACGAGCGGGCGGACGCCCCGGCCGTGGTCTGGATCATCGCGCCCGGGGCAGCCGGCCACTAACGCCAGCATTCCGCAATTGCCAATCTCGTGCAACAAGCGCCAGGCGGCCATGTAGCCCAGGCCACACCCCGTCCACGCGGGAGCGCGGCGGTCAGCCGGCGGCGCCGCGGTCGTACGCGGCGCGGGCGCGATGAACCTGCTCGATGTGCGTCTCGGCCCAGTTCTTGATCGCCTGCTGGATCGGAAGCAGGGTACGACCCAGCGCGGTGATCCCGTAATCGACGCGCACCGGCACCGACGGCGTGACGGTGCGGGTGAGCAGGCCGTCGCGTTCCAGCTTGCGCAGCGTCTGGGTCAGCATCTTCTGGCTGGCCCCGGGGATGGTGCGGCTCAGGTCGCTGTAGCGCAGGGGCCCGTCGGCGAGGGCGGCGAGGACCAGCGTCACCCACTTGTCGCTGAGCGTCGCCAGCAGCTGGTGACCCGGGCACTGCGCGAGGAAGGCGTTGTACTCGTCGCGCTGGTGCTCCCGCAGCTGGGCGGCGCTGAGGGTCGCCATGACGGACCTCCGGGAGGGTTACGCACCTTCGGGTACCTACTTACCGCCGGAGAGTAGCAGCCCTAGCGTGAGCGGCATGAAGGCTGTTGCCGTACGCCGCTTCGGCGGCCCCGAGGTCCTGGAAATCGTCGACGTACCTGCGCCCGAGGCCGGGCCCGGCCAGGTGCGCGTCCGCGTGGCCGCGGCGGCGGTCAACCGGATCGACCTGTCCACCCGCAACGGGGCGCTCAGCCAGGCCGGACTGCTCGCCCCCGCCCCGGTGGTGTGGCTCGGCTGGGACGTGGCCGGACGGGTCGACCAGGTCGGCCCCGGCGTCACCCGGTTCGCCCCCGGGGACCAGGTGATCGGCCTGCGCGACGTGCTGTCGGCCGGCGGCGCCCAGGCGGAGTACGTCGTCCTGGACGACCGCGCGGTGGCCCCGGCGCCGGCCGGCGTCCCCGCCGCGCGGGCCGCCGCCCTGCCGCTCGCCGGGCTCACGGCCGACCGGTCGCTCACCCTCACGGGCCTGCGCGCCGGGCAGACGCTGCTCGTCACCGGCGCCGCGGGCGGCGTCGGCGGGCTGCTGCTCGAACTGGCCACCATGCGGGGCGTGCGCACCGTGGCCGTCGCCGACTCCGACGACGAAGCGGTCGTCCGTGGCCTGGGCGCGACCTGGTTCGTGCCGCGCACGCAACGGCTCGCCGAGGCCGTACGCCGAAAGGTGCCCGGTGGCGTCGACGCGGTGGTCGACGCCGCGGTGGTCGGTGTCGCGGCGCACGAGGCACTGCGGCCGGAGGGCACCTTCGTGGCCCTGGTCGCACCGTTCGCGCCGCCGCCCCTGCGGGCCACGCGCGTCGTCGTGCAGGAGGTGTTCGCCGACGGCGCGCGGTTGACCGAACTGGCCGCGCTGGTGGGCGCGGGACGGCTCAGCCCGCGCGTCGCGGACACCCTGCCGCTGGACCAGGTCGGCGTGGCCCACGACCGCCTCGCCGGAGGCGGCCTGCGCGGGCGCCTCGTCCTCACGCCCTGACCACACCCGGACGCCCGGCGGGGCCGGCCCGGCTCCCACCGGGCAGCGCCTGCCGGGCGGCCGGATCGGCCCCCGTCCACCACCCGGGCGTCCGGGCCGGCCCGTCCGCCGGGCGTTCTCGTCGTCGGGGTCAGCCGACGGGCAGGGCGGCCAGCCAGTCCTGCCAGGCCCGCTCGCTCCGGGCCGGGTCCTGCCCGGGGGCGAAGACGTGGTGGCCGAGGACCAGGGCGTCGCCGCGCTCGGCACCGGAGTGCAGGAACCGGTAGAGCGCGTCGGCGGTGCGGACACCGACGTAGGTCGGCAGGCCGGCCAGGTCGACGACGCCCTCGATCGGCGGCAGCCCGGCGACGGTGAACCGGACGCGCTCCCCCTCGGCGAGCGGACCGGCCGCGCCGAGGGCTTCGGCCACGGCCGCCCACGCCCGGTCCGCGCCGCCGACGCCCGGGCGGAAGGCCGAGACCGGGGTCGCGGTCCGGCCGGGGAAGTGGGCGAGGTACGCGGCCAGCGTCCCGAGGTACATGTCCCAGCCGATCCCCATGGCCTCGTACTCGGTCTCCCAGTCGTCCCCGAGGACGCCGCTCTGGACGAGCCGCAGGGTCGTGCTGCCCCGCTCGCGGCCCTCGATCAGGTATTCCATGGCCATGAACGTGCCGTCCGGGGCCGGTTCGGTGCGGTCGGCGAGCCGCTTGCCGGGCTCCCACGCGGTGATCGTCGACTCCTCGACGTGGCCGGCCATCGTCAGGCGGGTCCGGCCGCCCACGCCCGGCTCGACCTCCGTGCGGCCCATGAACCAGGAGTCGATGCCCGGACCGGTGGCGATGGCCTCCCACACCTGCTCGGGCGTGGCGGCCAGCTCGACGTCCTTGCGCAGCTCGAAGTGATGTCCCATGTCAGTCAGTGCTCCTCGTTCGCGGTGCTGTCGTCGGGGTCGGCGCTGGGGTGCAGGGCGACCACCACCCGGTGCTCGCGGCCGCCGGGGGCGTTCTCGTCGTGGTACCTGCCGACCAGGGCGGTGACGGTGGCCGCCAGTTCCTCGGCGAAGGCCGCCCGGTCGGCCGCCGAGGCGAACCGGACGGTGCCGTCGACCGCGAACGTCGCCACCCGCTGCTTCGCCCGCTCCGCGCCGGTGATGAGCGCGCCGACGTCCTGCACCAGGCGGGCGGCCAGCGCCAGCAGCCACCGCGCCGACAGCCGGTCCGGCGACTGCGCCGGGTCGGGCCGGACGGCGGCGAGGGCGGCGGGCGAGATCACGTACGACGCCGCGGTGGCCCGCATGACCCGCTCGGTCACGTTGCCCTTGCGGCGCTCCTCCACCAGCTCGACCAGGCCGTGCTGCTCCAGCGCCCGGAGGTGGTAGTTGACCTTCTGTCGGGGCAGGCCGACGCGGGCGGCGAGCATCGTCGCCGAGGCCGGCTCGGCGAGCGCGGCCAGCAGCCGGGCCCGCATCGGGTCCAGCGACGCCTCGGCCGCCGCCGGGTCCTCGATCACTGCGATGTCGAACATGGGCACAGCGTCCCACCGACAATTTTTCTTGTCAAGACAATCGGATTGGTCGGTGGGGTCGCCGCTCACTCCTCCCGAGGGCGCAGGCGTACGCGGCGCAACAGTTGGGCGTTGAGCGCCACCACGATCGTCGAGGCGGACATCAGGATCGCGCCGACCGCCGGGCTGAGCGTCACCCCGGCCCAGGCCAGCACGCCAGCGGCCAGCGGAAGGGCGACGACGTTGTAGCCGGCCGCCCAGCCCAGGTTCTGGAGCATCTTGCGGTACGAGGCCCGGGACAGCCGGATCACGCCGGTGACGCCCCGCGGGTCGGACGAGGCGAGCACCACCCCGGCGGACTCGATCGCCACGTCGGTGCCGGCGCCGATGGCGATGCCCACGTCGGCCCGGGCCAGGGCGGGGGCGTCGTTCACCCCGTCGCCGACCATCGCCACCCGCAGCCCGCGCCGTTGCAGGTCGGCCACGGCGTCGTCCTTGTCGGCGGGCAGCACCTCGGCGAACACCTCGTCGACGCCGGGACGGAACCCGAGGTCGGCGGCGACCGCCTCGGCGACCGGACGGGCGTCCCCGGTGATCATGACGATCTTGCCGACGCCCTGCTCCCGCAGCTCGGCGATCGCCTCGCGGGCCTCGGGGCGGACCTGGTCCTCCAGCGCCAGGGCGCCGAGGACGGTGGCCGTGTCGCCGTCGAGGCGCAGCAGGTGCAGCACCGCCGCGCCCCGGCGCGACCAGTCGCCCTGCCGGTCGGCCAGGTCGTCCGGCGTCCGCGCGCCCAGCTCGCGCAGCAGGGCGGGACCCCCGACGGCGTACGCCGTGCCGTCGACCTCGGCGCGGACGCCGCGCCCGGTCAACGAGCGGAACCCCGTCGCCCGCCGGGCCACGCCGCGCCCGGCCCCGGCGGTCACGATGGCCCGGGCCAGCGGATGTTCGCTGTCCGCCTCCACCGCCGCCGCCAGGGCGAGCACCTCGTCCTCGCTGCCGTTCCCCGTGGCCGCCACCCCCGACACCACGTGCTCGCCCCGGGTGAGGGTGCCGGTCTTGTCGAACAGCACCGCGTCGACCGTGCGCATCCGCTCCAGCGCCAGCCGGTCCTTGACCAGGATCCCACCCCTGGCCGCCACGGCGGTCGACAGCGCGATCACCAGCGGGATGGCCAGGCCCAGCGCGTGCGGGCAGGCGATCACCAGCACGGTGACGGTACGCACCACGGCCCCGCCGAGGTCGCCGAGCACGGCCCAGGTCACCAGGGTCGCCAGGGCCACCACGGTCGCGACGTAGAACAGCCAGGCGGCGAAGCGGTCGGCGAGCACCTGCGCGCGACCGCTGGACTGCTGGGCCTGGGCCACCAGGCGCTGGATGCCGGCCAGCGCGGTGTCCTCGCCGACCGCCTCGACGCGTACCCGGACCGCCGCGTCGGTGGCCACCGTGCCGGCGACCACCCGGTCCCCGACGCCCCGGGAGACCGGCCGCGACTCGCCGGTCACCATGGACTCGTCCAGCTCGGCGCCGCCCTCGACGATCCGGCCGTCGGCCGGCACCCGCGCACCGGGCCGGACCAGCACCAGGTCGTCGACCCGCAGGTCCGCCACGGACACCCGCTCGACCCCACCGTCCGCCGCCACCCGCTCGGCGTCGTCGGGCAGCAGCGCCGCCAGGGCGGACAGCGCGCCCTGCGCCTGCCCGATGGCCTTCATCTCCTGCCAGTGCCCGAGCAGCATGATCGTGACCAGGGCGGCGAGTTCCCACCAGAAGTCCAGGTCGAAGACGCCGAGCGCGGTGGCCGCCGAGGCGACGTACGCCACCGTGATGGCCATCGCGATGAGCAGCATCATGCCGGGCGCCCGGTCGCGCACCTCCCGCACGGCCCCGGCCAGGAACGGCCAGCCGCCGTAGAGGAAGACGACGGTGCCGAGGACCGGGCCGACCCATGCCATGCCCGGGAACTCCAGCCGGTAGCCGAACCAGTCCATCACCATCTCGCTGGTCAGGACGATCGGCACGGTGAGCGCCAGGCTCAGCCAGAACTTCCGGCGGAACATCTCCGGGTCGTGCCCGGCGTGCTTGTCGTGCCCGGCGTGCCCGCCCGCGCCGTGGGCGTGCTGGCCGGCGTGCGTGTCGGAGGCACCCGTCGCGCGGGGCGGGTGGCCGTCGTGGTGGTGCGTCTCGTGGGGCATCTGCGCCTCCTCCCGACCCACGATATACCCCCTCCGGGTATACGTCGTCGGATCGCTTCGAGAAGCCGGCCCCGGGGCCCGCGCCTCCCCGGCGGTCCCGCACGGCAGCCCCGGGTTTGGCTGACCCCCGGCGGGTCACCTGGGAGAGGCGGGCGGAGGGTTTGCGGCGGTGGGCGCCGGGAAGCCCGACGGTCGAACCCGCGCGAGAGGGAGATGACGCCATGCACGTGCTCCATGAGGATCCGCGTCGGGTGAGGGACGAGGCCGCGCCGCGTCCCGGGGGCGCGTCGTGAGCGGGCCGGTCGCCGCCGAGCCGGTCGGCGAGCTGGAACTCGTCCACGCCTTCACCGGCCCGATGCCCACCGGCGTGAGCGTCTCGCACACCGGCCGGATCTTCGTCAACTTCCCGAAGTGGGGCGACGAGGTGCCCGCTACGGTGGTCGAACTGCGCGACGGCCGAGAGGTGCCCTTCCCCGACGAACGGTGGAACAGCCCGTCGGGCGACGACGACGCGGAGGCGTTCGTGTCGGTGCAGAGCGTCGTCGTCGATCCCGCCGACCGGCTCTGGGTCCTCGACACCGGCAGCCCGATGTTCCGCCCCACCACGCCCGGCGGCCCGAAACTGGTCCGCGTCGACCTGGACACCGACACCGTCGCCCAGGTGATCACCTTCCCGACCGACGTTGCCCTGCCCAGCACCTACCTCAACGACGTGCGCTTCGACCTGCGCCGCGGCGAGGCGGGCACCGCCTACATCACCGACTCCTCCGACTCCGGCCCGAACGGGATCATCGTGGTGGACCTGGCCAGCGGCGCGTCCTGGCGGCGGCTGCACGACCATCCGTCCACGAAGGCCGAGCCGCTGGAGACGTTCCGGCCGGTGGTCGAGGGCCGGCCGTTCCTGGAGCGCCCCGCCGACGGGCCGCCGAAGCCGGTGACGATGGGCGCGGACGGCATCGCCATCTCCGCCGACGGGTCCCGGCTCCACTACTGCCCGCTCGCCTCCCGCCGCTGGTACAGCGTGTCCACCGACGCGCTCACCGACCGCTCGACGGCCGACGACCAGGTCGCCGCGTCGGTGGTGGACGAGGGCGACAAGGGCGGCGCCTCCGACGGCCTGGAGACCGACGACGCCGGCCGGCTCTACCTCACGTCGTACGAGCACGACGCGGTGCTGCGCCGCCTCCCCGACGGCGGGTACGAGACCGTGGCGCACGACCCTCGGCTGCTGTGGCCCGACACCATGTCCGTGGCGAGCGACGGGCACCTGTACGTGACCGCCAACCAGTTGCACCGCCAGGCGAAGTACCAGCGCGGGCAGGACCTCCGGCGCAAGCCGTACGCCCTGTTCCGCATCCGGATCGACGCCGGCCCGGTCCGGTTGCGCTGACCATCGCCACTGACGGCACGGCGCCGGCACCCCACGCGGGATGCCGGCGCCGTGTCCTCCGGGGACGGTCAGCTCATGGTGGCGAGCAGGTCCCGGCAGGCCCGCTCGCACGCGCGGCAGGCCTCGGCGCAGATCCGGCAGTGCTCGTGCATGCCCGCGTGGCCGGCGCACTCGTCGCCGCAGGACTTGCAGGCGGTGGCGCACGCCTCCAGCAGCGTGCGGGTGATGTTGGCGTCGTAACCGGTGTGCCGGGACAGCACCCGGGCGGTCGTCGTGCAGATGTCCGCGCAGTCCAGGTTCGTCCGTACGCACTTCGTCAGCTCGGCGACCATGTCCTCGCTCAGACAGGCGTCGGCGCAGGCGGTGCACGCCTGGGCGCAGGTGTTGAGCGCCTCGACGACGGCGGCCAGCTTGGCCCGGTCCAGGTTGATCGACTTCGGGTACGTCTCGAGCATCGGCATCGTGGTGCTTGGCACGGCGTTCTCCTCTCGGTCATTGCCTGAGCACTACCCGCGACCGACGCCCGGCATGCGGCCGCCGGCGGTACCGGTCGATACCGTCTGGGTCGACACCGCTTCCGGGTCCCACCGGCCGGTCGGCTCCGGGGGGCGACAACGCGTCGGGCGTCGCGTTGGCCGATGATCGGGACCGTGATGTTCAGACGCCTCCGGGAGACGGCCCGCGAGAACCGCCGGCAGCAACGGCTCATGTCGAAGTCGAAGAACCCCGACGGCTGCTGCGACTGCTGCGACCTGGGACTGTTCTCGACCCTGCTGACGCTCGGCGCGGCGACGGCGGCGGCGACCCGGGCGCCGGTGCTGGACCGGGCGGGGGTGGCGGCGATCCGGGGCTACCGCCGGTGGCTGTCGCCGCACTGGCCGGGACGGTGCCGCTTCACGCCGACCTGCGGGGCGTACGGGTTGACGGCGGTGGAACGGCACGGGTTGGCGGTGGGCGGACGGATGGCCGCCGAGCGGGTGCGTCGCTGCCGCCCGGGGGTGCCCCGGGGCACCCACGATCCGGTGCGCCGACCGATGAGCCCTGGAGTGAGCCGGCCGGAGATCGGGTAGAACGAGACCATGGGCCAGCTGAGCAGTTCCACACCCCCGCCGCAGGCCGTTGAGCTGCGGCGGTGGACGTTGCAGGAGGCGGTGGACCTGCGTGCCCTGCGGGCGTCCCTGCACGAGGAACTGACCGGCGACGTGCTCGGGGAGGGCGAGGCCCTGGAGGAGGTTCCCGAGCTCGTCGCGCTGATCGCCACGGAGCTGGCCACGAACGCCCTGCGCCACGGGATCCCGCCGACGATCGTCCGGCTGCTCGCCACCGACGACTGCCTCATCCTCGACGTCGCCGACCACGACCTGGGGTCCCTGCCGCAGCTCGCCGAGGCCCGGAGCGTCGGCGACGGCGGGCGCGGCCTGGAGCTGGCCCGCGCCCTCTCCCTCGACGTCGGCTGGTACGCCACGGGCACCACCAAGAACATCTGGGCGTCCTTTCCCCGCACCGAGCGCCTCAGTGGCGCGCGGAGCGCCTGACCGGGCACCGGCCGGCGCGGCGGCGCAGCCCCCGGGGGGCGGAACGGCCGGCCGGCCCACCGTCGGGCAACGAACCGGTCGAAAGCGTCCGCCCCCGGCGTCCCGGCAGGTCGCGGACCCGGTGCCCGTTCCGGGGCGGCCTACACTGGTCAGCGTGAGGCGACCAGCATGATCAACAGCGAACGGCGGACCGCGCCGGGCAGTCACATCTGCTGGTCGTACGACGACCTGGAATCCCTCGCCGACCAGGCGGAGCGCCACCTTGCCGCGGGCCTCGCGGCCGGCGAGCGCTTCTGGTACGTGACACCGCGCCCCTCGGACCTGGTGGCCGAGCGGCTGCACGCGCTGCCGAGTTTCACCGACGCGGAGCGCCGGGGCGCCGCCGCGGTGGTCCCCCTGGTCTCGACCTACTCGCCCGACCAGGTCGTCGACCCGGCGGCGCAGGTCGCCGCCTACGCGGCCGCCACGGACGAGGCGCTGGCCGCCGGCCACACCGGGCTACGCGTGGTCGCGGAGGCCACCGAACTCGTCCGCACCCCGGCCCAGCTCGACGTCTTCACCCGCTACGAGCACCAGATCGACCGCTACATGCGCACCCGGCCGTTCAAGGCCATGTGCGCCTACCACCGGGTGAAGCTGGGCGACCGGGCGGTCACCGAGCTGGCCTGCATGCACCCGCAGACCAACGTCGAGGACCTGCTGTTCCAGTTGTACGCCGTGGCGCCCGCCGACGGGCACGCCGCGCTCGCCGGCGAGCTGGACATGTCGAACCACGACCTGTTCCGCACCGCCTTGGACCGCGCCGACCTGCGGCCCACCGACGGTGAGCTGGTGCTGTCGGCGGCCGGCCTGCGTTTCGTGGACCACCGCGCCCTGACCCACCTGGCCGAGTACGCGCACCGCCGCGGCGCGACCGCCGTGCTGCGCACCCCCCGCTCGGCCGCGGCCCGCCTGGTGGAGCTGCTGGACCTGCCCGGCGTGCGGGTGGAGGTCACGCCATGAGGACGGGTGCGGCCGCCCAGCACCACGGCTACTACCACGAGGCCGTGCGCTACGACTCCGACGACGAGCTGCTCGCCGTGGCGGTGCCGTTCCTGCTCGGCGGCGTCGAGGCGGGCGAGCCGACCTTCGTGGCCCTGGGCGAGCGCACCGGCGGGCTGGTCCGCTCGGCGCTGCCGGCCGGTTCCGGGGTCGAGTTCCTGCCCGGCGGCGACGTCTACGCCCGGCCCGCCGCCGCCATCCGCTCCTACCGCCAGCTCCTCGCCGAGCAGGTGGCCGCCGGCGCCGGGCAGATCCGGATCATCGGTGAGGTGCCCTCGGTCTCGTTCGGCGCGACCTGGGACTGGTGGGCCCGCTACGAGTCGGCGATAAACCACGCGTACGACGACTTCCCGCTGTGGAGCATGTGCGCGTACGACACCCGGATCACGCCGCCGGAGGTGCTGGCGGACGTGGCCCGGACGCACCCCCGGTTCGCCACCCCTGACGGGCGGCACGTGCCCAGCCCGACCTGGACGCCGCCGAGGGAATTCCTGCGGCAGGGCCCCCGGGTCGTGCCCGACCCCCTCCAGGCGCAGCCGCCGGCCGTGGAGCTGACGGACCCGACGGCGGCCGAGGCGCGCGCCGCCGTGCACAAGGCCGACCAGGGCCAGGTGCCGGACGACGACGTGGAGGATCTGGTCGTCGCGGTGAGCGAGATCGTCACCAACGCGCTGCGCCACGGCAGGCCGCCGGTCCGACTGCGCGTGTGGGCCGGCGACGACCGCATCGTGGCGACGGTCAGCGACGGCGGCGACGGGCCGGGCGACCCCTTCTGCGGGCTGCTCCCCGTGTCCGACGGCACACCCGGCGGGCTCGGCCTCTGGATCACCTACCAGTCCTGCAACCACGTCACCTGGCAGCGCGACGACACCGGGTTCACGCTCCGGCTGACGGCCGGAAAGGCGTACACCGGCTGACCGGGACGGCCTCGCCTCCGGGCGGGCCCGCGCCGGCGGAGGGTGCCGGTCGGCGGGGTCGGCGCCGGTGGTACCAGGCCGCGAAGAGGGCGGTGGCGAGCAGCAGTTCGGCGACGTCGCCGCCGTAGTACATGAACCGGGCCGCCGCGCGCAGCGCGTCGACGTCCCGCTCGGGCAGCCCGGGCGGCAGGGTGGCGGCGTGCGCGTAGAGGTACTTGGCCAGCACGGCGTGCCCGGCCCCCGCCGCGAGCAGGGCGCCAACCCGCACCGCCGGGCCCGGCCGGCGCGGCGCCGGGTCCGGGCCGGCCACCGACCAGGCGAACAGGTAGCCGGCGGCCACGTAGTGCGCGTGCAGGGCGTGGTGCAGCACCGGGTTCCGCTCGGCCGCCGCGTAGAGCGGCGTGAGCAGCACCAGCGCCAGCCCGCCGGTGGTGAGCAGCGCCGCCGTCACCGGATGGGCGAGCACGTGCACCGGCCGGGCCCGCAGGAACCGGCCCACCCGGCGGCCGGCCGCCGGCGGCACGACCCGCAGCAGCAGGGTCACCGGGGCGCCGAGGGCCAGCGCGAGCGGCGCGACCATGCCCAGCAGCAGGTGCTGGGCCATGTGCACGCGCGGGTCGCCGGGCCCGCCCGCCAGCGGGCCGAGGGCGACCGCGAGCACCCCGCAGCCGGCCAGCCAGGCGACCGTACGCCGGCGACGCCAGCCGCGCCCGTCGCCGGACACGGCCAGCAGGTAGCCGGCGGCGAGCAATGCGACCGCCGCGAGCGGCAGCGGGGCGGGCCCCGCGGCGGCACCGGTGTGCGCGAGCGCCGTCACCGGGCGTCGCGGCCGGAGCGGGACCGCACCCGCCAGGTCACCCACGCGCCGAGCAGCAGCAGCGCCACCGCCGCCACGTTCCACACCACGTCGTACGGGAGCAGGTGCACCCCGTAGCGGATCTGGTGCAGCCGCAGCACCTTGTGGTCGACGATCCCGTCGAAGAGCTGGAACGCCCCCGCGCCGAGCAGGAACCCGCCCCAGGCGGCCCGGGGCACCAGGGCGCCCCGGCGGCGCAGGTCGGCGAACCAGAAGAAGCCGCCGACCAGGGCGAGCAGCTCGGCCGAGTGGAGCAGCCCGTCGGAGAGCAGCCCGACGGAGAGGGTGGACCGGTCGTAGAAGTGGTGCCAGCCGAGGATCTGGTGGAAGACGATCTCGTCGACGGCGGCCATCACCGCCACCCCGATGACCGCGGCGGCGAGGACCGACCGGCGCAGATCAGGTGCGCCGGAGCCGTTGCCCGAAAACCGCGATCCCGCCATCTCACCACCTCGCATCGCTCGCCACCCCCGAACTACCCAGGACCGGCCGAACCATGCGGAAGTTCCCCGTCGACGGGGCGGCCGGGCCGGGGCCTTCCGGTGGCACGGGTCACGACCGGCGGACGGCGCGCGGACCCGGCGGTACCTTCGGCGGGCGGGCGACGATCGTTTCCCGGCGCGGAAGAAGCAGACCCCAGGAGGACACGGCCGTGCCGGACGCCGAGGAACTGGTCAACGACGCGCTCGCGGCGGTACGCGGCACCGACGTACGCCTCGCGGAGCGGCAGCTGGACCGGCTGATGATCGGGACGGGCGCCGCGGACGGCGCGGCGGCGGTGGACGCCGCGCTCCTGCGCCGCCTGGCGCGGGGCGTGGGGCGGCTGGCCCAGCACGGCTGGCAGCCGGTGGACCTCGGCCGGCTCGCCGCCCGCCGGCTCGACCCCCGGGCGGCCGGGCTGGTCACCGACGCGCTCGCCGCGCAGCGCCGCGAGCTGACCGACCCGGTGCCGCCGTGGTGGGACGACCAGCTGCGCGACCTGGGCGCCGGGGTGTGGTGGGACGCCGACGAGAGCCACCTGGCCGCCTGGTCCACCCGCGTCGGGTGCGACCGGTTCACCGCGCTGCGGGCGGCGGTCGACGCGCTGGCCCTGGTCGAGGGGCTCCCGCCGATCGCCGTGCTGCGCCCGCCGCCCGGCGCGCCCGGGACGGCCGTCGCGCGCGGCGGGTCGGGCAGCGGCTCCCGGATGCTCGACCGGGTGCGGGCGCTGCTGGCCAAGGCGGAGTCGACCACCTACCCGGCCGAGGCGGAGGCGCTGACCGGCAAGGCCCAGGAGCTGATCGCCCGGCACAGCATCGACCAGGCGCTGCTGGCGGGCGTCGCCGAGCCCGCCGACCGGCCCGGCGGGATGCGCCTCGGCACCGAGCCCCCGTACGCGGGCGCGAAGGCGCTGCTGGCGCAGGAGGTGGCGGCGGCGAACCGCTGCGAGGCCGTCTGGTCCGACGACCTCGGCTTCACCACGGTGCTGGGCTGGCCGGCCGACCTGGAGGCGGTCGAGCTGCTCTACACCTCGCTGCTGGTGCAGGCCACCACGGCGATGCTGCGCGGCCGGGGGGAACGGCGGGCCAGGAGCACCGGCCGGCGGACCCGGGACTACGACGAGTCCTTCCTCAACGCCTTCGCGCTGCGGATCGGCGAGCGGCTGCGGGCCGCCACCGACGCGGCCGACCGGGAGGCGACGGCGCAGGCCGGGCCGGAACGGCTGCTGCCGGTGCTCGCCACCCGCGCCGAGGCGGTACGCGAACGCCTCGACACGCTCTTCCCCGGCGTCGTCCGGGGGCGGCTCACGGTGCGCGACGCCGAGGGCTGGTCGTCGGGCACCTCCGCCGCCGACCGCGCCTCGCTCGGCGCCGGCCCCGCCCCGAAGCGCCAGGTACGCGGCCGGCGCTGAGATTCCGTACCGCCGGCTGTCGGAACCGGCGGGTCGGCTCCGACCCCTCACCGGAAACGCGCCACCATGGGCTCGGCCGAGGAAACGAGGAGCACCCGATGAAGTACATGCTGCTGATCTGGAACCGCCCGGGGTTCGTGGACGGGCTGTCGGAGCAGGAGCGCAGCGCGCTCTTCGGCGAGGTCGACGAGCTCATGCGGGAACTGACCGAGTCGGGCGAGTTCCTCGGCGGCCAGGCCCTGGCCGACCCGTCGCAGGCGCGTACGGTCCGGCTGGCCGGTGACCGGCCGGAGGTGACCGACGGGCCGTACATGGAGAGCAAGGAACAGTTCGCCGGCTACCTGATGGTCGACTGCGACAGTCCCGAGCGGGCCGCCGAGATCGCCGCCAGCTGGCCGGACGTGCGGCGGGGCTTCGGCGTGCTGGAGGTGCGGGCGATCATGGATGAGGCCGGGACGGAAATGTGAGCGGAGGCCACCTGGAGGACCTGCTGCGCGACCTGGCGCCGCAGGTCCTCGGCCTGCTCGTCCGCCGGCACGGCCAGTTCGACGCCGCCGAGGACGCCGTGCAGGAGGCGCTGCTCGCCGCCACCGTGCAGTGGCCGCGACAGGGCGTGCCGGACAACCCCCGGGCCTGGTTGCTCACCGTCGCCACGCGCCGGCTGACCGACGAGTGGCGCAGCGAGCGTGCCCGGCGCAACCGGGAGGCCGCGCTGGCCGCCCGCGAGCCGGCGTACGCGCCGGCCGTCGACGAAC
Source organism: Micromonospora sp. AMSO12t (assembly GCF_008806585.1). Taxonomy (NCBI): domain Bacteria; kingdom Bacillati; phylum Actinomycetota; class Actinomycetes; order Micromonosporales; family Micromonosporaceae; genus Micromonospora; species Micromonospora sp. AMSO12t. The sequence continues at coordinate 6,066 of NZ_WAAS01000099.1, read as the reverse complement.
AGTCACCGGCAGGGGACGACACCCTGGCCCTGCTGTTCCTCTGCTGCCATCCGGCGCTGGCCCGGTCGGCCCAGGTCGCGCTGACGCTACGGGCGGTCGGCGGCCTCACCACCGCGCAGATCGCGAGGGCGTACCTCGTGCCCGAGGCGACGATGAGCCAGCGCATCCGCCGGGCCAAGCAGCGGATCGAGGCCGCCGGGGCGCGGTTCACGATGCCCGCCCCCGGGGATCGGGACGAGCGGCTACGGGCCGTGCTCCAGGTGCTCTACCTGATCTTCAACGAGGGGTACACCGCGTCCAGCGGGCCGGACCTGCACCGGGCCGACCTGACCACCGAGGCGATCCGGCTGGCCCGGCTGGTGCACCGGCTGCTCCCGGGCGACGGCGAGGTGACCGGGCTGCTCGCGTTGATGCTGCTCACCGACGCGCACCGGGCCGCCCGCACCGGGCCGGCCGGGGAGCTGGTCCCGCTCGCAGAGCAGGACCGCGACCGCTGGGACCACGAGGCCATCGGCGAGGGGACCGCGCTGGTCACCGAGGCGTTGACCTGGTCACCGCCCGGCCCGTACCAGCTCCAGGCGGCGATCGCCGCCGTGCACGCCGAGGCCCCGTCCGCCGGACGCACCGACTGGCGACAGATCCTGGCGCTCTACCGGCTGCTCGCCCGGACCGCCCCGAGCCCGATGGTCACCCTGAACCAGGCCGTCGCGGTGGCCATGGTGGACGGTCCCCGCGCCGGCCTGGCCCTGCTCGCCCCGCTCGACGACGACGACCGCACGGCCGGGCACCATCGGCTCGCCGCCGTCCGCGCCCACCTGCTGGAGCTGGCCGGCGAACCGGAGCGGGCCCGGGCGGCGTACCTGGCTGCGGCCCGGGGGACGACGAGCCTGCCGGAGCAGCGCTACCTGGAGTTGCGGGCCGCCCGGCTGACGGGGACCGACGAGTCCCGGCGGCTGCGGGAGCCGCACTGACGGACGCCGGCCGGCGTGCGGCACGGGGGTGCATGCCGACCGGAGTCCCGGGTCAGGTGTCGACGACGCCGGGCGACGTGCCCGTCGGCCTCAGGCGCGGCACTCGCGGGTCAGCTTCGGGGGGATCGCGGTGAAGGTGGAGTCCATCCAGGCGGCCGGCCGGGACGCCCGGGAACCGGCGTCGATCCGGTCGGCGGTGTCCTGGATCAGGGCGCGGATCTCCGGGTCGGCGGCGCGGCGGGCCTGCGCGCGTACGTCGTCCGCCAGCCCCGCCAGGTTGCGCCGGAGCTGGTCGGCGACCTGCTCACCGGTCAGGTCGCGGGGGACCGAGGCCGCCGAGTCGGTGGCGATCCGCCGGCTGCCGGCGAGGATGAGCTGGTCGACCTCGCGGCAGACCTCGACGGTGTTGGCGGCGGTCGTGGCGACCGGGGAGGGGCTCGGGGCGGCGCTCGCCGGGGCCGTCGGGCTCGGCGGGGCCGCGCCGGTCCGGGCGGTCTCCTCCCGCGCGGTGTCCTGGCATCCCACGGCCAGCACCCCGAGCGCCACCGTGGCGGCGGCGCGGCGCGCGTAGACGACGGATCGGGACACGGGACCTCCCGTTCGGGGTCTCGGCCTTCCCGGGGGTGACGGCACGGGTGCGGCCGGCGCCGGGCGGCGGGACGTCGACCTGCCAACGAGTGGCGCCTGCCGGGGGAAACGTCCGCCGGACGCGCCAGTACGCCCTCCGCCGGGTCGGCTGGTGACCGATCCGGCGGAGGGCGCGTACGCGGGTCAGCTCTTGAAGGCGTCCTTGATCTTCTCGCCGGCCTGCTTGAGCTTGGCGCTGGCCTGGTCGTTGCGCCCCTCGGCCTCGAGCCGTTCGTTGTCGGTGGCCCGGCCGGCGCCTTCCTTCAGCTTGCCGGCCGCATCCTCGGTCGTGTTGTTGACCTTGTCTTCGAAACCCATGTCGACCTCCCGATTGGCGGTGCCGGTACGCCCCTCGAATACCCCGCACCGCCAGCGTCCAACCGTCCGGTCACCCACCGCCGCCGGCCGGCGGGCCGCCGGGCCCGCCACGACCGGTGCCGCCGGCCCCTGACGGACGGGGCCGGCGGCACGGTGCGCAGGGGTCAGGAGACCGGGCGGAAGCCCCGCAGCCGGAGGCTGTTGGCAACCACGAAGACCGAGGAGAAGGCCATCGCGGCGCCGGCGATCATCGGGTTCAGCAGGCCGGCGGCGGCCAGCGGCAGGGCCGCCACGTTGTAGGCGAAGGCCCAGAACAGGTTGCCCTTGATGATGCCGAGGGTGCGCCGGGCGAGCCGGATCGCGTCCACGGCGGCCATCAGGTCACCCCGGACCAGGGTCAGGTCGGACGCCTCGATCGCCACGTCCGTGCCGGTGCCCATGGCCAGGCCGAGGTCGGCCTGGGCCAGCGCGGCGGCGTCGTTGACCCCGTCGCCGACCATCGCCACCACCCGACCCTCGTCCTGGAGCCGCCGCACGACGTCGACCTTGTCGGCGGGCAGCACCTCGGCGACCACCTCGTCGATGCCCAACTCGGCGGCCACCGCGTGGGCGACGGTGGTGTTGTCGCCGGTCAGCAGCACCGGCGTCAGGCCGAGCGCGCGCAGCTGTGCGATCGCCGCCCGGCTCGTCGGTCGGACCACGTCGGCCACCGCGAGGACCCCGCGGGCCCGACCGTCCCAGCCGGCCAGCACCGCCGTCCGTCCCTGGGCCTCCGCCGTGGCCGCCGCCCGCGCGACCTCCTCCGGTACGTCGAGGCCGTGCTCGCGCAGCAGTCGGGGCCGACCGATGAGCACCTCCCGGCCGTCGACCGTCCCGCTCACGCCGAGCCCCTCGGCGTTGGCGAAACCGGTCACCGGCGGCAGCACGCCCGCCTCGGCCGCCCCGGCGGCGACGGCCCGGGCGATCGGGTGCTCGGACGCGGACTCCAGCGCCCCGGCGAGCCGCAGCAGCTCCGTGCGGTCCTCGCCGGCCGCCGGGACCACGTCCACAAGCGTCATCCGGCCGGTGGTGACGGTGCCGGTCTTGTCCAGCACGACGGTGTCGACCTGCTTCGTGGACTCCAGCACCTCCGGCCCCTTGATCAGGACGCCGAGCTGCGCGCCCCGGCCGGTGCCGACCAGCAGGGCGGTCGGCGTGGCCAGCCCGAGGGCGCACGGGCAGGCGATGATCAGCACCGCCACGGCGGCGGTGAACGCGGCGGTGCCGCCCGACCCGTTGCCGAGCCACCAGCCGAGGGTGCCCACCGCGAGGGCGATCACGATCGGCACGAAGACGCCGGAGATCCGGTCGGCCAGCCGCTGCACCGCCGCCTTGCCGGTCTGCGCCTGCTCGACCAGCCGGGCCATCTGGGCCAGTTGGGTGTCGCCGCCGATGCGGGTGGCGGTGACCACCAGCCGGCCGCCCGCGTTGACGGTCGCGCCGACCACGGGCTCGCCCGGGCCGACCTCGACCGGGACGGACTCGCCGGTGAGCATGCTGGCGTCGACCGCCGAGGTGCCCTCGTCGACCACGCCGTCCGTGGCGATCTTCTCACCGGGCCGCACGACGAACCGGTCCCCCACCACGAGCTGGTCCACCGGGATCCGGGTCTCCGTGCCGCCGCGCAGCACGGCGACGTCCTTGGCGCCGAGTTCGAGCAGGGCCCGCAGGGCCGCGCCGGCGGTCCGCTTCGCCCGCGCCTCGAAGTAGCGGCCGGCGAGGATGAACACGGTCACCCCGGCCGCCGCCTCCAGGTAGATGTTGCCGGCGCCGTCGGAGCGGTTGATGGCGAGACTGAACGGGTGGGTCATCCCCGGCGTACCGGCGGTGCCGAGGAAGAGCGCCCAGACCGACCAGCCGAACGCCGCCAGGGTGCCGAGCGAGACCAGGGTGTCCATGGTCGCCGCGCCGTGCCGCAGGTTGATGAAGGCCGCCCGGTGGAAGGGCAGCCCGCCATAGGCCACGACCGGGGCGGCCAGGGTGAGCGACAGCCACTGCCAGAAGTCGAACTGCCAGGCGGGCACCATCGCCAGCACGATCACCGGCACGGTGAGCACGGCCGAGACCCACAGCCGGGTACGCAGGCCGCGCAGCTCGTCCACCGGCTCGGCGGCCGGTTCGCCGCCGGCGGGCGTGGGCGGGGGCGGCAGGGCCGCCGTGTAGCCGGTCTTCTCCACCGTGGCGATCAGCTCGTCCGGGGTGACCTCGTCGGCGTACCGGACGGTGGCCTTCTCCGTGGCGTAGTTGACGGTGGCGGTCACCCCGTCCATCCGGTTCAGCTTCTTCTCGATCCGGGCCGCGCAGGAGGCGCAGGTCATACCGCCGATTGCCAGCTCGATCTGGTTCGGCGCCGTCAGCAAGGGCTTGGTGGTCATCATGCTTCCCGTCAGTCGTGCCCGTGACCGGGGACGCCGTGGCCGGCGCCGGCGGTCGGGGAGCTCGTGGCGGCGGGCGTGCCCGCCGTCGGGGAGCTGGTCGCCGCCGGGGCACCCGGCGCGGTCGGAGGGCTGCCGGCGACGATGGTGAACTCGGCGGTACGCACCACGCCGCCGTGCTTGAAGTCCAGGTAGAGGCGGTAGGCGCCGGCCGACGGCATCTCCGCCGAGAAGCTCACCTCGGGGCCGGGCCGCGTCCGCCCGTCGCCCGGCTCGCCGTGCGGGTGCACGTGCAGGTAAGCCAGGTCGCCCTGGCGCAGCGCCACCAGGTGGCCGTACGCGCCCAGGTAGGGCTCCAGGTCGGTGACCGGGGCGCCGGCGCGGCTCACGGTCAGGGTCAGCTCGGCGGTGCGGCCGGGCTCCGGGGCGCCGGCGAGCGTCACCGTGTAGCCGTCGACCGTGGTGCTGGTCGCCGGGGCGGGCAGGGGCCGCCCGGTCAGCGCGCCGGGGACGGTCACGTCGACGCCGAGCGTCAGCGCCTCGCCCCCCGTCGGGGTGAAGTCGGCGAACGCCCGCCAGACGCCGGGCCCGGCGAGCGGCGAGTCGACCCGCCAGGTGCCGTCCGGCGCCATCTCGGGGTGCACGTGCCGGAAACCGGAGAGGTCGCGGCGGGCCACGATCAGGTGCATGCGCTTGTCGTGCGCCACGTCGTACGCGGTCACCGCCCCGCCGTCCGGGCCGGTGACCTGGAAGGCGAACTGCCCGGCCGGGGCGTCCACCGGGCGCAGGGTGTAGCCACGGTCGGAGACGAGCAGGCCGCCGGGCAGGTGCGCCGCCGCGCCGTTGTCGCCCCCGTGTCCGGCTCCGCCGTCCTCGCCGTGCCCCCCGCCGGCCTCGTGCGGGGCCTCGGCGGGCGGCGCCACGGGGTCGGCCACCCGGCCGACCCCGTACGTCGCGCCGAACACCACCGCGAGGCCGAGGGCGAAACCGCTCAGCTTCGTCGCCGTGTTCATGGTGTGCCTCGTTTTCCCCGTGCCCGATCTCAGGCGCCGACGAGGTCGTAACCGGCCTCGTCGACGGCGGAGCGCACGGTGTCGGTTTCCAACGGACCCTCGCTGGTGACGGTGACCCGACCGGCGGCGACGTCGACCTGGACGTCGCTGACGCCCTGGATCGCGCCGACCTCGGTGCTGACCGCAGTGGCGCAGTGCCCGCAGGTCATGCCCTGCACCTGGTACGTCGTGGTGATCATCGAACTCTCCTCTCGCCGCCCCCAGCCTATACCCCCCAGGGGTAAATCGGAGGCGGACCGGTGCCCGTGCCTTGTACCGGTACCCGGTGGGGGTATCCCGGCCAGGAACGAACGTACCATACCCCCGAGGGGTACGGTATCCTCGACCCCATGACCACACCGACGCCCAACCCGACCAGGGGTTACACCGCCAGCAAGGATCAGCTGCTCGCGCGGCTGCGCCGCGTCGAGGGGCAGGTCCGTGGCATCGAGAAGATGGTCGACGAGGATCGCTACTGCATCGACGTGCTCACCCAGATCTCCGCGATCCAGGCCGCCCTGGACAAGGTCGCGCTGGGCCTGCTCGACGGGCACGCCCGGCACTGCATGCGCGAGGGCGCGGCCGAGGGCCGCGCCGACGAGATGGCCACCGAGATGATGGCCGCCGTCGGCCGCCTGATGAAGCGCGGCTGACCCGCCCCGGCACCCGACCCCGCGAGGCGCG
>NZ_WAAS01000098.1:0-21764 GCF_008806585.1 Micromonospora sp. AMSO12t | reverse complement strand
CTACTGGCGCCAGCCGGAGAAGACCCTGGAGGTCTTCCGGGGCCTGTGGTTCCACTGCGGCGACTACGGCCGTCTCGACGAGGACGGCTACCTCTACTTCGTCGACCGCGGCAAGGACTACCTGCGCCGCGGCGGCGAGAACATCTCCAGCTTCGAGATCGAGGGCATCGTCGCGGCCCACCCGGCCGTCGGCGAGGTCGCCGTCCACGCGGTCCCCTCCCCGCTGGCCGAGGACGACCTCAAGGTGACGGTCGTGCCGGCGCCCGGCGCCCGGATCGACCCCGCGGAGCTCTTCGAGTGGCTGCACCCGCGGATTCCGCGGTACGCCGTCCCCTCCCACATCGAGGTCCGCGCCGAGCTGCCCAAGAACGCCGTCGGGCGGGTCCTCAAGCGGGTCCTGCGCGAGGAGGGCGTGACCCCGCGGACGTGGAGCACGGACCCCCGCGCCGTGACCGGCCCGGTCCCGGCCGGCGCCGGGGAGCAGGCGTGAGTGCCGCCCCCGGCCCGGTCACCGGCCCGCGGTCCGAGGGGCCGCTGGCCGGCCTGCGCCTGGTCGAACTCGGTGGGCAGGGGCCGGTGCCGTTCGCGACGATGATGCTCGCCGACCTCGGTGCGCAGGTCGTGCGGGTGGACCCGCCCGGCGAGCCCGACCGGCGGGAGCGCGCGCAGGTCAACGCCATCGACCGCGGCCGTACGACCGTCACGCTCGACCTGAAGTCGGAGGCCGACCGGCGGCTCGTGCACCGGCTGCTCGCCGACGCGGACGTGCTGCTCGACCCGTTCCGTCCCGGGGTGCTCGAACGTCTCGGCCTGGACCCGGCCGAACTCACCGAGCGGAACCCGCGCCTCGTCGTGGCGCGGATGACCGGCTGGGGCCAGGACGGACCGCTCGCCTCGGCCGCCGGGCACGACCTCAACTACATCGCCGTCTCCGGGGTGCTCGACACGATCGGCCTGCCCGAGCAGGGCCCCGTCGTGCCGCCGATGTACCTGGCCGACTTCGCCGGCGGCGGCATGGTGCTGGCCTTCGGCGTCCTGGCCGCCCTGCACGAGCGCGTCTCCTCCGGGCGTGGGCAGGTCGTGGACTCCTCGATGCTCGAGGGCAGCGGGCTGCTCACCGTCGTCATCCGCTCGATGCTCGGGCGGGGCGCCTGGAACCTCACCCGGGGGACGAACTACCTCGACGGCGGGGCGCACTTCTACCGGGTGTACCGCACCGCCGACGACAGGTTCATGTCCGTCGCGGCCATCGAGGCGAAGTTCTACCGCACGTTCCTGCTCACCCTCGGCCTCGATCCCGAGGACGGGCCGGGGCAGTTCGACGAGTCGGGGTGGGCCGGCTGGGCCGGGCGGATCGCGCAGGTCTTCGCCGGACGCACCCGGCAGGAGTGGACCGGCGTCTTCGGGAGCGTCGACGCGTGCGTACACCCGGTGCTGGACGTCGCCGAGTCGGCCGGGCACCCGCAGGTGCGGGCCCGGCGCGCCGTCGTCGAGGTCGAGGGGGTCGCCCAGCCGGCCCCGGTGCCCCGCTTCTCGCGGACGCCCGCCGGGATCCCGCGGGCCCCGCGCCGCCGTGGTGAGGACACCGACCGGGTGCGCTCGGCGCTCGCCGGGGCCAGCCCGTGGGAAGCCCTGTCCAGGCCTTGACCTGCGTCACACCCCACCTTACGATCTCGACCAAGCGCTTGCTTGTTGCCGCTGGTCCGCATTCGACGACGAACGAGACGGAGCGACGTCAATGACGACTCAGACTTCGGTGGCCCGGACCTCGGGGCCCGCCGTCTTCGGCGACATCGTGCGCGGGCGCACGGGTGACGACCACCCGGGCCTCCTCTTCGAGGGCCGCACCATCACGTGGGGCCAGGTCGTGCAGGAAGCCGCCGACCGGGCCGCCGCCCTGGCCGAGGTGCCCCGGCCCGAAGGCAGGCCGCTGCACCTGGGGGTGCTTCTGGAGAACACCCCCGACCACGTGTATTGGATCTGCGCGGCGGCGTTGTCCGGCGCCACCGTCGTCGGGATCAACCCGACCCGACGCGGCGCCGAGCTGGCCCACGACGTGCGGCACACCGACTGCGACGTGCTCATCACCGAGGACCGCCTCGCCGGCCTCGTCGACGGGCTCGACCTGGGCATCCCCGCCGAGCAGGTGCGCAACACCGACTCCCCGGAGTACGCCGCCTGGCTGGCCCGGCACGCCGGCGCGCCGGTGCCCGTCGACGCGGTCGACCCCGGCGCCAACCTGCTGCTCCTGTTCTCCTCGGGCTCGACCGGGGCCCCGAAGGCGGTCATCTGCTCGCACGGGCGCCTCGCCGCGGTCTCCGAGGCGCTGCTGGCCCGCACCGAGCTGACCCGCGACTCGGTCAGCTACCTGTCGATGCCGCTGTTCCACGGCAACGCCGTCATGCTCAACCTCGGGCCCGCCATGGTCTGCGGCGCGACGATCTGCATGGTCCGCAAGTTCTCCGCGTCCGGCTTCGTACGCGACGTGCACGAGCACGGCGTCACCTACTTCAACTACGTCGGCCGGGCCCTCGCCTACGTCCTGGCCCAGCCGGTCGACCCGCGCGACGCGACGAGCACCCTGCGTCGCGCCGTCGGCACCGAGGCCTCGGCCACCGACATCGCCCGCTTCACCCAGCGCTTCGGCGCCGTCATCTCCGAGGGCTACGGCTCCAGCGAGGGCGTCATGCGGATCAACCGCACCCCGGGGACCCCCGACGAGGCGCTCGGCGTGGCCGTCGCGGGCGCCGAGATCAAGGTCATGAACGAGGCCACCGGCCTGGAGTGCCCGCCGGCCAGGCTCGACGGGACCGGACGGCTCGTCAACGCCGAGGAGGCCATCGGCCAGCTCGTCGGAGTCGGCATGGCTGCCCGGTTCGAGGGCTACTACAAGAACCCCGAGGCCGCCGCCGAGCGGATCCGCGGCGAGGACTTCTGGTCCGGGGACCTGGCCTACCGCGACGCCGACGGCTACTTCTACTTCGCCGGCCGCTCCTCGGACTGGATCCGCGTCGACAGCGAGAACTTCGCCGCCGGACCGGCCGAGCGGATCATCGAGCGCTGGGACCGGGTGGCGGTCGCCCCCGTCTTCGCCGTGCCCGACCCGCGCACCGGCGACCAGGTCATGTGCGCGCTCCAACTGCGCAACGGCGCCAGCTTCGACCCCGAGGCGTTCACCGCCTTCCTCGACGCGCAGGCCGACCTCGGCACCAAGTGGCGGCCCCGCTTCGTGCGGATCGTCACCGAGATCCCCACCACGGGCAACAGCAAGGTCGCCAAGCAGGTCCTGCGCCGTGCCGCCTGGGTCACGACCGATCCCGTCTACGTCCGCGACGGCGCGTCCACCGCGTACCGCCCGCTCACGGCGGCGGACGTCCAGGACCTCGAGAAACAGTTCGCCGACAACGGGCGCACCGCGCTCCTGCCGGCCACCTGACCCGCCGGCCCGCCCGGCACGCCGACGGGCGCCCCACGCCCCGAGAAGAGGACATCCATGTACCTGGAGTACACCCCGGAGCATCGAGAGCTGAGCCGGGAGCTGCGCGCCTACTTCGCGCGCCTGCTCACGCCCGAGGTCCGCGAGGCGCTGGGCGGCACCAACGAGGACCGGCCGGCCTATCGCGAGATCATCCGTCAGATCGGCAGGGACGGCCTGCTCGGGCTCGGTTGGCCCAAGGAGTACGGCGGCCAGGGCCGCCCGGCGCTCGACCAGTACATCCTCTTCGACGAGATCAACCGCGCCCAGGCGCCGTTCCCCTTCGTCACCATCAACAACATCGGCCCGATGCTCATGCGCTACGGCACCGAGGAGCAGAAGCGCACCTACCTGCCGGGCATGCTCACCGGCGACGTCATCTTCTCCATCGGCTACAGCGAGCCGGGCTCCGGCACCGACCTCGCCTCGCTGAAGGCCAGGGCCGAGGCCACGCCCGAGGGGGGTTGGGTCGTCAACGGCCAGAAGGTCTTCACCAGCGGCGTCAGCCAGGCCGACTTCGTCTGGATGGCCGTGCGCACCGACCCCGCCGCCCCGAAGCACAAGGGCATCACCATCCTCATCGTGCCGACCTCGGACCCCGGCTTCAGCTGCACGCCGATCGCCACCAGCGGCATCACCCACACCAACGCCTCCTACTACGAGGACGTACGCGTCGGTCCCGAGGCCCTCGTCGGCGAGGTGAACGGCGGCTGGCGCCTCATCACCGGCCAGCTCGGTCACGAGCGGGTGGGGCTGGCCGCCATGGGCGGGCGTACCGAGCAGCTGTGGACCGACGTCGCCGCGTGGGCCGCCGAGCCCGACGCCGACGGCGTCCGCGTACTCGACAAGCCGTGGGTGCGCACGGAGCTGGCCCGCGACTACGCCGAGCTGACCGCGATGCGCCTGCTCAACTGGAAGATCGCCGTCGTCGGGGAAGGCCAGAACCCGGCCCCCGCCGCCGCGTCCGTCGCCAAGGTCTACGGCACGGAGACCCACGACCGGGTCTGCCGCAACCTCGTCTCCGTCGTCGGGCCCCGCGCGACCCGGCGACCCGGCGCCCCGGACGCCGTCCTCGGCGGACAGCTCGAGGCCTACACCCGCGGCTCCTACATCAACACCTTCGGCGGCGGCACCAACGAGGTGCTGCGCGACATGATCGCGGTCGCCGGCCTCGGCATGCCGAGGAAGGGACGGTCCGCATGAGCACCACGACGCGGACCCCGGCCGCCGCCACCGACGAGGACGCCTTCCTCGCCCGCCTGCGCGAGTTCGTCGGCCTCGAGGCCACGCCCACCCGCCACGCCCAGGACGCCGTCAACCAGGCGATGATCCGCCACTTCGTCGAGGCGATGGGCGACGAGAACCCCGTCTACGTCGACGAGCGGGCCGCCCGCGACACCGGCCGCGAGGGTGTCGTCGCGCCGCCGCCGATGCTGTCCACCTGGCTCATGGTCGGCTACCGGGCCCACACGGCCGCCGCCGCGGGCGCCACGGCGGACACCCCCATGGCCCGGCTGCTCGCGCTCCTCGCCGAGGCCGGCTTCGTCGGGGTCGTCGCGACCAACGACGAGCACGAGTACGTGCGCGAGCTGCGCCTGGGCGACGAGATCAAGATGACGACGGTCATCGAGGACGTCTCGCCGCGCAAGACCACGGGCCTGGGCACCGGCCACTTCATCACGACGCTGCGCACCTACACCGACCAGGACGACGAGGTCGTGGCCCGCCAGCGCTTCCGCATCCTGCGCTTCGACCCGTCCCGCGCCAGGCCCCCGGCACCGGCCGCCGCCGACCCGGCGCTGCGGCACAAGCCGTTCGTCCTGCGCGACAACGCCTTCTGGTTCGAGGCCGCCGCACAGCGTCGCCTCGTCATCCAGGCCTGCACCGACTGCGGCACGCTGCGCCACCCGCCCGGCCCGATCTGCCCCTCCTGCCACTCGTACGCGTGGCACGAGGTCGAGGCGAGCGGACGCGGCACGGTGCACAGCTACGTCGTCAGCCACCACCCGAAGGCGCCCGGGTACGACTACCCGCTCACCGTCGTGCTCGTCGACCTCGAGGAGGGCACGCGTCTCGTCGCCGACTTCGTCGGGGAGGCCGACGAGGTCGAGATCGGCATGCCCGTGCAGGTCGACTGGCTCGACTACGACGAGAACGTCACCCTGCCGCGTTTCCGGGCCGCGACCTCCGCATCGGAGCCCGCCGGAGAGGAGAACTGATGGACTTCCAGCTCGCCGAGGACCAGGTCACGGTCAACGACCTGGCGCGCGACGTCTTCTCGCGCAACGGCGACCCGCAGCGCCTCTTCGACGTCGAGGCCGGGCCGGACCGCTTCGACCGCGTCCTGTACCGCGACCTGGCCGGGTCCGGCGTCCTCGGGCTGCTCGTGCCCGAGGAACACGGCGGCGCCGGGCTGGGCCTGTGGGAGGTCGCCGGGGTCTTCGTCGAGCAGGGCCGCACGCTGGGCACCGTCCCGCTGTGGGAGACCCTCGTCGGCGGCGTCCTGCCGCTGGTGCGCTACGGCGACGCCAAGCAGCAGGCCGAGTGGCTGCCCCGCGTGGCCGCCGGGGACGCGGTCCTCACCGTGGCCGTCGACGACCTGGCCGACGCCCGGCCGTACGGCGCCCGCGTCCGCGCGCGGTCCGGCACCGGGCTCGGCGGTGCGGGGGTCACCCTGAGCGGCACCGCCGTCGGCGTCCGTTCGGCGCACCTCGCCGACGCGATCGTCGTCCCGGCCACCGACGAGGAGGGCACGGTCGGGCTCTACCTCGTGCCGACCACCGGCGGAGGGGTGCGCCGCGACACCTTCGAGCGCACCGACCGGGGGCTCGCCTCGGACGTGCACCTCGACGGCGCCGCCGCGGAGCCGCTCGCCGAGGGCCCGGGGGAGGACCGGATCGACTGGCTGCTGCGCCAGGTCTGGATCGCCGTGGCCGCCCTGCAGAGCGGCGTCAGCCAGGCCGCCGTGCGCCAGGCCGCCGACTACACCTCGGGGCGCGAGCAGTTCGGTGTGCCGATCGCGACCTTCCAGGCCGTCGCCCACCAGATCGCCGACTGCCACATCGACACCGAGGCGATGGAGGTCACCTACCTCAACGCGCTCTGGCGCGAGACGGCCGACCGGCCGCCCCGCGCGGCCGTACACGTCGCGAAGTACTGGGCCGCCGAGGCGGGCGACCGCGTCGCGCGCACCGTGCAGCACGTGCACGGCGGCATCGGCGCCGACGTCACCTACCCGATCCACCGCTACATGCTCTGGACCACCCAGCTGGCCAACACCGCCGGCTCGGGAGCCTGGCACCTGCAGCAGCTCGCGGACCTCGTCGACGCGGGGGAGCAGCTGTGAGCGGCACGCAGATCACCATCGCGCAGGTGAGCGTCGGCGACACGCTGCCGGAGCTCGAGATCCCGCTGACCCGGACCCTCATCGTCGCCGGCGCCCTCGCGACCCGCGACTACGAGGACGTGCACCACGACCCGGCCCAGGCCGAACGTCGCGGCACCCCCGACACCTACATGAGCATCAACAACACCAACGGGCTCGTCGGCCGCTACGTCACCGACTGGGCCGGCCCCGCCGCGCGCATGGTGCGCCTGAGCACCCGCCTCGGGGTGCCGAACTTCCCGGGTGACGTGATGCGGCTGACCGGAGAGGTCGTCGGCGTCGAGGAGGACACCGTGCGCGTCGCGGTGCGTGGCATGAACAGCAAGGGCGCGCACGCCGTCTCCGAGGTGACCGTGCGCCTGCCCCGCGGAACGGAGCAGTGACGTGACGTCCAACTTCCTGTCGGGGCGTACCGCGATCGTCGGCATCGGCGCGACGGAGTTCTCCAAGGACTCCGGCCGCAGCGAGCTGCAGTTGGCCGTCGAGGCCGTATCGGCCGCCCTGGCCGACGCGGGCCTGAGCCCCGCCGACGTCGACGGCATGACGACCTTCACCATGGAGACCAACCCGGAGAACATGGTCGCCCGCAGCCTGGGCATCCCCGAGCTGAAGTTCTTCTCCCGGATCCCCTACGGCGGTGGCGGCGCCTGTGCCCCCGTCCAGCAGGCCGCCATGGCCGTCGCGAGCGGCGTCGCCGACGTCGTCGTGGCCTACCGCGCCTTCAACGAGCGCTCCGGCGTCCGCTTCGGGCAGGGGCCGCCGCCGGCGAAGACCCAGGCCACCTCGGACAACGAGTACCGCTCCTGGGTCAACCCGTACGGCCTGCTCACCCCGGCCCAGCACACCGCGATGTTCGCCCGTCGCTACATGCACGAGTACGGCGCGACCAGCGAGGACTACGGCCGGGTCGCCGTGCTCGCCCGCAAGCACGCCGCGAACAACCCCAGGGCGTGGTTCCACGGCAAGCCGCTCACCCTCGAGGAGCACCAGGCCTCCCGCTGGATCGCCGAGCCGCTGCACCTGTTCGACTGCTGCCAGGAGACCGACGGCGGCCAGGCGATGGTCGTCGTCAGTGCCGAGCGCGCCAAGGACCTGCCCGCCACCCCGGCCTACATCGTCGGGGCGGCCCAGGGTCTGGGGCCGGACCAGTACCAGATGGTCAGCTACTACCGCGAGGACCTGACCCGGATCCCCGAGGTCGAGCTCTGCGCCCGGCAGTTGTGGGCCCAGTCGGGCCTCGGGCCCGCCGACATGGACGCGGCGATCCTCTACGACCACTTCACCCCGTACGTGCTCCACCAGCTCGAGGAGTACGGCTTCTGCGGTCGCGGTGAGGCCAGGCACTTCATCGCCGACGGCAACCTCGAGGTCACCGGGTCGCTGCCGACCAACACCCACGGTGGCCAGATCGGTGAGGCCTACCTGCACGGCACGAACGGCGTCGCGGAGGGCGTCCGCCTCGTCCGAGGGACCTCGACCAACCAGCCCGACGGCGTACGCAACGTCCTCGTGACGGCCGGCGTCGGGGTCCCGACCAGCGCACTGATCCTCTCCGCGGAGGGCTGACCCGCGGGCGGCCGGCACCCACACACCCCGAAGACATCGCATCGACCCACCGATCCCACCGATCCCGCCGGGCAGCCGTCGGGGGACAACACCACCTCTCGATCGGCCGGAGCGATTCGGCTCGTGTTTGGAAGGATGAGAATGGGCGTCAAGAACAAGACCAGGCGACGCGTGGTCGCGCTGATCGCCATCGGGGCCCTGGCCGTGGCCGGCTGCAGCTCACCGGAGAGCTCCGGCACCAACGGCGCTGGCCAGGGCGAGATCGACACCTCGGCCGTGCTCAAGTTCGCGTCGGCGGGTCCGCTGCGCGACCTCGACCCGGCCGCCCAGACGAGCTACGGCGCCTGGGGCTACCTGTTCCTCGTCTGGGACCGGCTGACCATGCTCGACAAGGACGACAAGATCGTCCCGGGCCTGGCCAAGGAGTGGAACTTCGTCGAGGACGGCAGCGTCCTCGAGCTCAAGCTGCGTGACGACGTGAAGTTCCACGACGGCACGGCGTTCGACGCCGAGGCCGTCAAGGTCAACATCGAGCGCGGCAAGACCCTCGCGACCTCGACCCTCAAGGGCGACCTCGCCGACATCGAGTCGGTCGAGGTCGTCGACAAGACGACCGTGCGCCTCAAGCTGGTCAAGGGCAAGGGTGTCCAGCTTCCCGCGTCCTTCACCGGCACGGCCGGCATGATGGTCAGCCCGAAGGCCATCACCGACGGCGTCGACATCAAGAACAAGCCCGGCAACGCCGGCTCCGGCCCGTACATCGCCACCGAGCTCGTGCCCCAGGAGAAGCTCGTCCTCAAGCGGGCCGACAGCTACTGGGACCCGAACGTCGGACGCCTCGGCGGCATCGAGCTGCAGCGCGTGCCCGACGCCGCGGCCCGCCTCAACGGTCTGCAGAGCGGCCAGGTCGACCTGGCCCCGCTCAGCTCGGCCGGTGAGATCGCCACGGTCGAGAAGATCGTCACCACGGGCAGCGGCCTGCAGCAGCACCAGGTCAAGTTCAAGAACCTCGTGGGCGTCTACATGCGCGCCAACAAGGGCGCCGTCGCCAAGCCCGAGGTCCGCCAGGCGATCGCCCACGCGGTCGACCCGGCGGCGATCAGCGCACTCTTCAGCGGCTACTGCACGCCGACGCGCCAGCTCGTCGGCGAGACGGACCCGAGCCGCATCCCGAACTACACCTACCCGTACGAGTTCAGCGTCGACAAGGCCAAGGCCCTGGTGCAGCAGGCCGGTGGCGCCAAGGTGTCCATCACCTTCGCCGCGGGCACGAACGCCGAGCAGCCGGCGAACGTGGTGCAGGCGTCGCTGAAGGCCGTCGGCATCGACGCGACGCTCAACCCCGTGCCCAACACCGAGAACGAGCCGCGCTTCATCGCCGGCGACTTCGAGATGATGGTCGCCACGTCGTGGAGCCCGAAGGCCGACCCGGCGGCGACGGTGAACACCTACCTGCTGAACACCTACAAGCTCGCCGCGGACCCCTCGCTCGTCGCGGCCAAGGCAGCCGAGGCCGGCAACCCCGCGTTGTCGATGGACAAGCGCGCCCCGCTGTACCAGGACATCTGGAAGACGACGCTCGAACAGGCCTGGTACGTGCCGCTGTGCAACCAGACCAACGCGACCGTCGCGAAGGAGAACGTCGTCGGCTTCGACAACATCCCGATGTCGAACATCGGCATCTGGGACCTGCGCAACATCGCGGTCAAGAAGTGACCGTCCGCTCCTGACCACCCGGTGGTGTCGCCGCCGGACCCACCCGCTGTGGGGGCCGGCGGCGACACCTCACCGGCCCCGCCCGGCCCCAGGCCGCGCGACCGGCCAGTCCCAGGCACCACGCCCAGAGTCGAGGTAGGACATGCTCCGCTACGCCGGCAGGCGACTACTCGCGGCAATACCCCTGCTGTTCGTCGTCCCGCTGCTCGTGTTCGTCCTGATCGAGTTCGCCCCAGGGGACCCGGCCGCCGTCCTCGCCGGTGACGAACCGACCCCGGAACGCGTCGAGGCGATCCGCGAGGAACTCAACCTCAACGATCCGGTCCTTCTGCGATACCTCATGTGGATCGGCGACGTCGTCCGCGGCGACCTCGGCACGTCCTTCCTCTCGGACCAGACCGTGACCGAGCTGCTGACCCGGCGGATGGCCACGACGATGTCGCTGGTGCTCGTCGCGATGATCTTCGCCGTCGTGCTCGGGACCATCCTGGCGCTCGTGGCCACGCTGCGCTCCGGCGGCATCGTCGACCGGGTCGTCAACTGGTTCGCCTCGATCTCGATCGCCATCCCGGGCTTCTGGTTCGGCCTGGTGCTCGCCTCGGTCTTCGCGGTGGGGCTACAGATGTTTCCGGCCTTCGGCTACCAACCGCTCTCCGCCGGTTTCTGGCCGTGGCTCTCGCACCTCATCCTGCCGGGCATCGCCCTCGGTCTGCTCCCCGCCGCCGAGGTGACCCTGCAACTGCGCTCGGCGCTCGGGCAGGTCATGAAGACCGACTACATCCTCAACGCCGAGGCCAAGGGGCTGTCGCGCGCCAGCGTCGTGTTCAAGCACTCCCTGAAGAACGCGTGCATCCCCGTCATCACCGTCCTCGGCTTCCGCGTCGCGGAGGTCCTCGCCGGGTCGGTGACCATCGAGATGATCTACAACATGCCGGGTCTCGGGCGCACCGCCGTCGAGGCCGTACAGGGGCGTGACGTGCCGGTGCTGCTCGGCTTCGTCCTCTTCAGCACCACGATCGTCGTGCTCGTCAACCTCATCGTCGACATCTCCTACGGCTACTTCAACCCGAAGGTGCGGTCATGAGCACGAATCGGCCCCCCGCGTCCCCGGTGCCGGGGAGCGAATCACCCGACGTCGGCGTGCCCGGCGACGGCCTCACCGAGACCGTCCTCACCGAGGTGCCCACGGCGGCCACCGGTACGGGTGCCCCGGAGCCGGTCGCCGCCCCCGGCATCCTCGGGAGCATCGTGCGTCGCCCCGCGACGATCGTGGCCGGCGTCTTCCTGCTCGTGCTGACCCTCATCGCGATCTTCGCCCCGGCCCTGGCGCCGTACGACCCCGACGTGCAGGACCTGTTGCAGCGGCTCAAGCCGCCGAATGCCGAACACTGGCTGGGGACCGACGACTACGGCCGGGACGTGCTGAGCCGGCTCATCTTCGGGGCGCGGGTCTCGCTCTGGGCGGCGCTGCAGGCTTCGGCCGTCGCGCTCGTGCTCGGCCTGCCCTTCGGGATGATCGCGGGCTACCGCGGCGGTTGGGTCGACACGATCCTCACCCGCATCATGGACGCGCTGATGAGCGCTCCGTCGCTCGTGCTGGCCATCACCATCGTCGCGGTCCTCGGCTCCGGCATCACCAACGCGATGCTCGCCATCGGCCTGGTCATGGCACCGCGCTTCTTCCGGGTGGCCCGCGCCGGCACGATGGACGTGCGGCACGAGACCTACATCGAGGCCTCGATCGCCCTGGGCTGCAGCACCCTGCGCACGGCGGTGCGGCACGTGCTGCCCAACGTGCTGCCGCCGATCATCCTCGTCATCTCGGTGTCGTTGGGCAGCGCCGTCGCGGCCGAGGCGAGCCTGAGCTTCCTCGGGCTGGGCGTCACGGCCCCCACGGCCAGTTGGGGCTCGATGCTCTCGACGGCCTCCTCGAACATGCGCCTCGCGCCGTACCTCGTCTGGCCGCCCGGCGTGATGATCTTCCTCGCCGTCCTCGCCTTCACCTACGTCGGTGACGGTGTCCGTCGCGCCCTCGTGCGCACCCGGTCGGGCAACTGACCGGCCCGGCCCCCACCAGGAGCTGACATGGCACATGAAACGGCACCCGGCGTGATCGCCGGCACCAGGACCGACGCCGTCACCGGCCCGGCGGCGGACCTGCTGCGCGTGGAGAACCTCACCGTCGAGTTCCCCGCACCCTCCGGTGGGTGGCAGACGACCGTCCAGGACGTCTCGTTCTCCCTCAAGCCGGGAGCGTCGGTGGCTCTCGTCGGTGAGTCCGGGTCGGGCAAGACGGTGACCTCGGTCGCGGTGATGGGTCTGACCGAGGCGACCGGCGGGCGGATCGCCTCGGGCCGGATCGTCTTCGACGGCACGGACCTCACCGCGGGCACCCGGAAGCAGTGGCGGAACCTGCGTGGCCCCGGCATGGGCATGATCTTCCAGCAGCCGATCCGCAGCCTGAACCCGGCCTTCACGGTCGGGGACCAGATCGCGGAGTCGGTGCGCAAGCACCTGGGCATGAACCGCAAACAGGCCCGGGCCCGCGCCGTCGAAATGCTGGAGCTGGTGCAGATCCCGCGGGCGGCGCAGCGGGTCGACGAGTACCCGCACGCGTTCTCCGGCGGCATGTGCCAGCGCGTCATGATCGCGATGGTCATGGCGTGCAACCCGCGCCTGCTCATCGCCGACGAGCCGACGACGGCGCTCGACGTGACGGTGCAGGAGCGGATCCTCGAGCTCTTGCGCGACCTGCAGGAGCAGACCGGCGTGGCGCTGCTGTTCGTCAGCCACGACCTCGCCGTGGTGGCCGAGCTGTGCCAGCAGGTCGTGGTCATGTACGCCGGCGAGGTGGCCGAGAACGCGCCCTCGGAGCAGATCTTCTTCCACCCGCGGCACCCCTACACCTCCGGCCTGATCGGGTCGATCCCGAGGCCGGGTCTGAGCACCGGCCGGCGGCTGCGCTCGATTCCCGGTGGCATCCCGGCCCCGGGTGCCTGGCCGCACGGATGCCGGTTCAGCAGCCGGTGCGAGTTCGTCCAGCCGGGCCGGTGCGACGTGGCCCACCCGGGCCTGGTCCGGGTCGACGGCGCCGCCGGGCACGACGCGCGGTGCGTACGCGTCGCGGAGCTCTCTCTGGATGGAGTGACGGTCTGATGAGCCTGCTCGAGGTCGACGGCCTCACGAAGTCGTTCAGCTCCGGCCGGGACTGGCTCGGCCGGCGTACGAAGTGGTCGCACGCGGTCAAGGGGGTGAGCTTCACCCTGGAGCGCGGTGAGTGCCTCGCGGTCGTCGGTGAGTCCGGCGCGGGCAAGTCGACGGTCGGACGCATGGTGCTGCGCCTCATCGAGCCGGACTCCGGGTCGGTGACCTTCGACGGGATCGACGTGCTGGCCACGAAGCGGATGCGTGAGCTGCGTCAGCGGATGCAGATGATCTTCCAGGACCCGTACAGCTCCCTCGACCCGCGGATGACGATCAAGGACGCGGTCGCCGAGCCGATCCTCGTGCACACCGACAAGGACCGGGTCACGCGTGAGCGGGAGGCCGTCGAGCTGCTCGACAGGGTCGGCATCGGCTCGCGCTACCTGGAGCGCTACCCGGCCGAGCTGTCCGGCGGGCAGCTGCAGCGGGTCGCGATCGCCCGGGCGCTGACGATGAAGCCGAGCCTGATCGTGTGCGACGAGCCGGTCGCGGCGCTGGACGTGTCGGTGCGGGCGCAGGTGCTCAACCTGCTCCGGGACCTGCAGGAGGAGCTGGGTCTGGCGTACCTGTTCGTCTGCCACGACCTGGCTCTCGTCGAGGTCATCGCCGACCGGGTCATGGTGATGGCCTCCGGTGAGGTCGTGGAGACCGACACCACGGAGCGGATCTTCGCCAACCCGCGGCACGAGTACACACAGAAGCTGCTCGCGGCGATCCCCGTGCCGCTGCCGCGCGACACGCAGGGCAACCGGCTCGTCGCGCCGGGAAAGGTGGGCTGAGCGGTGACCGACGCGACGGGACCGACCCGGACGCAGCTGCTCGCGCGGTTCGCGACGACGACCCGCGACGAGGACATTCCCGAGTCGGTGCGCGACTACGGAAGGCTCGTCTTTCTCGACTCGCTCGTCTGTGGGCTGGCGGCGGTGCGGTTGCGGCGCAGCCGCATGGTCCAGCGGGTCGCCGCCCGCTTCGGCGGCCCGGCCGAGGCGACGGTGTTCGGGCTGGGGCAGCGGGTCGCGGCGATCAACGCCGCGCACGCCAACGCGGACATGATGAACGCGTTGGACGCGGACGACACCTTCTTCAACTCGGCGCACTTCGCGGTGTTCGGGGTCGCGGCCGGACTGGCCGAGGCCGAGCGGCTGCACGCCGACGGGGCGAGCCTGTTGCGCGCGAGCATCCTCGCCTTCGAGATCAACGCGCGGCTGAACCTGTCGACCTCGCTGATGGCCTTCTCCGACGGGCAGTTCCGCTGGTCGCCGCTGTCGTCGCACGGGTACGCCTCGATGGGCACCGCCGCGGCGTGCGCCGTCGTCGGCGGCTGGGAGCCGGAGCGCCTGACCCACGCGCTCGGCCTGGTCGCCTGGCTGGCCCCGCCGGCGAAGAACTCCTACATGGCCGAGCGGCGCTCGTTCAACGCGTTCAAGTACGGCCCGTACGGCGCGATCGCGCACGCCGGGATGCTCGGCGCGGCGCTCGCCGAGGAGGGCTACACCGGCGACCTGGACGTGCTGGACCGCACCCCGGGCTTCATCGAGGCGATGGGCTTCCTCGGCGGTGAGCGGCACGAGATGGTCGCCGGCCTGGGGTCGACGTGGTGGATCAGCGAGACGTCGCTCAAGCCGTACCCGACGTGCCGCTTCACCCACGCCGCGCTCGACGCGATCCGCGCGTTCCCGAGCACCCACGGGGTGCCGGTGTCGCAGATCGAGTCCATGGAGATCCGGCTGAGCCCGGCGGCCTACCGGACGTTGCAGTTCCGGGAGCCGGCCCCGCAGATCCCGGACACGCTCGTCGCGCCGCTGGACGGTGCCTTCAACATGCCGTACGCCGCGGCGCTGGCGTTGCTCGGGCACGCGCCGGGTCCGCAGTGGTACGACCCGCAGCGGCTGACGGACCCCGAGGTGTGGGACCTGGCGCGCCGGATCACGACGGCGCCCGACCCGGTGCTCGACGCCGAGTGGGAGGCCGACCTCAGGGAGCATCCGGGCGGTCAGATCCGCCGGACGCGCGGCGCGCTGACGATCCGGGCCGGCGGCCGGGAGTACGTCGTCGAGTCGGACTTCGCCCAGGGCGACCCGTGGGACTCCGCGACGCGGGCGGACTGGGACTTCGTGACCGGCAAGCTGGCCACGTTCTGCGACGGGATCCTCGACGCGGGCACGCAGGAGCAGCTCGTCGAGGTGGTCCGGGGCATCGAGGACGTCGCCGACGTCGCCGAGACGCTGTCACCGTTGCTGGCCCGGGCGCGATGAGCCGGGGAAAGCGGATCGGTGCGGAGACGAGGTCGTTCGCCTCGTACGGCCGGTCGTGGCTGATCGTCATCCGTGGGCCGCGCGGGATGGCATTCGACCGGTTCCTGGTGCGCAGGACCGGGTTCTCGCTCGTGTCGTTGCAGTACGCGCTGGCGGGCCGGTTTCCCTACAACCCCACGCTGCTGCTGACGACGGTGGGCCGGCGGTCCGGGCAGCTGCGCGACGCGGCGTTGCCGTACGTGCCGCACGGGACGGACCTGGTGGTCGTCGGCTCCAAGGGCGGCGGCCCCAAGGACCCGGCCTGGGTGGTGAACGCGCGGCACCACGACCTCTGCTGGATCGTCCTGCGGCGCAGGACGATCGCGGTGCGGGCGCGGGTGACCGACGGGGAGCGCGACCCGGAGCTGTTCGCGCACGTCGTGGCGCAGAAGCCGAACGTGGGGCGCTACGCCGAACGGGCCGCGGGCTTCGGGCGGCAGATCCCGCTCGTCGTCCTGTCCGCCGTGTCGGGGGAGTCGCTCACCTGACGCCTCGTCTGTGAGCAGGATCCGCCATGGTGTCCGTCGCGGAGGATCCACACGTGGGACGCTGTCGAGCTGATGTCGTAGACGATTCACCGGCGTGGTGAGCGGCCGGACCGGCTCGGCGGCCACCACCGCCCCACGCGGCGCGGATCACCCGTTCCAGGCTGCATGACGAGGCACCACAACGAGGAGCTGCTTCCCGCGGCCCCGCTCAGCCGATCGCGAGGACGATCCGCCCGACGAAGTCGGAGGCCTCCAGCCGGTCGTGCGCGGCCGCGGCCCGCTCGAGCGGGTACGTGGCGGCGACCGCGGGGACGGCGGCGACGGCCGAGAGAGTGAGAGCCTCGCGCAGTTGGCGGGCCACCGCCTCGGGCCCGGGCCGGCCGATGCCGCGCAGCGTCCAGCCCTTGACCATGAGTCGACCCAGGTGCAGGTGGGCGTGGCTGTCGGCGGTGACGCCGCAGGTGACCAGTCGCCCGCCGGGGGCGAGGACCTTGAGCACGTCGGACCACAGGGTGCCGCCGACCGACTCGACTATGACGTCGGCCTCGCCGCCGGGCAGGGCGGCACGCAGGGACTCGACGACGTCGGGGCGGTAGTGGTCCACGACGTCGAGGGCGCCGAGAGCGCGTACGGCGTCGGCCTTCGCCGGGGCGCTGGTGCCGACGACGCGCGCGCCCAGGTGGTGGGCGTACTGGACGGCGAAGGTGCCGACGGCGCCCGCGGCGGCGACGACGAGGACCCGGTCACCGGGGCGCACCCCGGCGAGGTTGACGACCGCGTCGTAGGCGGTGCGTCCGGCGGTGGGCACCGCCGCGGCGTGGACGGCGTCGAGCGCGGCCGGCCGCGGGAAGCAGTGCGTGGCCGGGACGACGGCGAGTTCGGCGTGGGTGCCGGTGGTCAGCCCGACGACCGCGTCGCCGGGAGCGAGACCGGTGACGCCGGGACCGGTCCCCACCACGGTGCCGGCGACGTCCCGGCCGAGGATCGCCGGCCCGGCGACCGCCATCCCGTGGGTGCCGCGACGGATGTACGTGTCGACCCGGTCCAGGCTCGCCGCCTGGACCCGCACGAGCACCTGACCGGGGCCGGGCGTCGGGGCGTCGAGCTGGCCGAGCCGCAGGCTGTCGGGGGAGCCGGAGTCGACGACGTAGCTGGCGAGCACGGGGTTCCTCTCAGGGCAGGGCGAGGGTGGCGGAGGCGATGACGTGGTCGCCGAGGCTGTTGGTGCCGCGGACGTCGACGGTGACGTGCGTTCCCCCGGTGGCCCCGGGCGCCGGCTTCACGCCGGTGACGACACCGTCGAGGGTGAAGGTGTCGCCGGGGTGGTTCTGCGCGGCGAGGCGGGTGCGGAAGTCGACGACGCGGGCCTCCGGCCCGGCCCAGTCGGTGAGGTAGCAGTTGACCAGCGCGCTCGAGCCGAGGATGTTCATGTAGACGTCGCGGGCACCTCGCTCGAGGGCCGCGTCGCGGTCGAGGTGCACGTCGTTGAAGTCGAAGGTCGCGGTCGCCAGCGCCGCGATGGACAGCTGGGTGACGGGGATCGGCCAGGGGGCGAGGCGTTGCCCGGTGCGCACCTCGGCCCCGGTGCGGGTGCTCGTTCCGCGTTCGGGCCGCGGGGCGGTGAGGACCGGCAGGAGCTGGCCGTCGCGGGTGCGTCGGTGGGCCACGACGACCGGCATGCCGTCGTGCACGAGGTCGGGGCGCAGGTCCACGACGTCTGCGGTGAGGCGGGTCCCGTCGGTGAGCTCGGCGGTGCCGACGAGGTAGGGGCGCTCGTCGAGGGGGGCGGCGGCGTAGCCGGGTTGCAGGTGCGCGGTCAGGGTGCCGGTGGTGCCGGCGGGCGGCAGGTCGGTCGGGGCGGCACCGACCGGGCGCATCGGCCGGGCCAGGCGGTCCCCGGGCGTCGCCGGGACCTCGGCCCGGGTCGCCGGGTTCCAGCGGAGCATCCGCAGGACGACGCGTCCGACCGGCTCGCCGT
Source organism: Micromonospora sp. AMSO12t (assembly GCF_008806585.1). NCBI lineage: Bacteria > Bacillati > Actinomycetota > Actinomycetes > Micromonosporales > Micromonosporaceae > Micromonospora > Micromonospora sp. AMSO12t. The sequence continues at coordinate 3,658 of NZ_WAAS01000098.1, read as the reverse complement.
CGAGGGTGCGGTAGTCGCTGACGAGGTCGACGAAGTGGCCCCGGCCGAGGCGGGTGGACTTCTCCGGGGAGACCGCGCCGATGGAGGGGAACTGTTCGAGGTGGTCGCCGGGGCGCAGCGGGCGTACGTAGGTGTGCTCCGTCTGCACCGCGGCCACCGAGGTGAAGCCACGCTCGGCGAGGACCTCGTTGACCCGGTCGAGGCTCTCGGCGTGGCGGTGGCTGCGCCGGTTGCCCGGCAGGGTCCACATGTTCAGCGAGGTCGCCGGGGCCACGATGCCGCCCCAGGCGGAGCGGGCGGCCCACTGCGGGTCCTGGTAGGCGGGGTTCTCGTCGCCGACGGCGTCGCACCAGATGCGGATTGCCGCCTCGGTGACCGCGTCCTTGGCCCGGCGCGGCGGGTCGGTGAGGCCGATCAGGGCGTCGAGCCGGGCGCGGAAGTCCGCGTCGCTGGCGGTCATGGGGGCTCCTTCGCGGGCACTTATGTCAACCAAGCGCTTGCTTGACGGTAGTGCTGGTGCGGCCCTAGGGTCAAGCGTCAGCGGCCGAGCGCGGCGGCGACGCCGGCCCGAACGCGCTCCACCAGCGCCCGACCGTGGAGAGGGCCGAGATGATCCCGAGCACCCCGGAGACCGCCACCCGCGCCTTCTTCTCCTTCCCGAAGGTGACCGACCCCGCCCGCCATCGCGACTACAACGCGTGGCACCAGCTCGACCACCGCCCCGAGAACCTCGCCCTGCCCGGCGTCGTCCACGGCGACCGCTGGGTGCGTACCCCCGCGTGCGAGCGGCTCGGCAGCTACCCCGACCCCGCCCTCGCCGGCAGCCAGTACCTGGCGATGTACTGGTTCGCCGAGCCGGCCGCGGACTCGATCGGCGAGTGGAAGGACCTCGGCGACCGGGCGATCCACCAGGGCCGGCGTCCGGAACTGGCCTGGACCGAACGGCCGATGACCCGGATGTTCCGTCCCGTCCGGGGCTACGTGGCGCCCCGGGCCCTCGTCACCCTCGCCGCGCTGCCCTTCCGACCCCACCGCGGGGTGTACGCCGAGGTGAGCCGGGTCGAGACCTCCCCGCACCCCGACGTGGCCGACCTGTCCCGGTTCGAGCACGAGACCCAGGTGCCCGACCTGCTCGCGCGCGACGGTGTCGCGGGCGTGTGGACCTTCCGCAGCGCCCCGAGCCGCGGCAACCCCGACGGGCCGGTCACGCGGATCCGCCTCACCTACCTCGAGGCCGACCCGGTCGAGTTCGCACGGGACCTGGCCGCGGATCCGCTGCCGGCCCCGCCCGCAACGCTCGCCAGCACGGCCACCCCGCTGCTCACCGGGCCTTTGGCCGCCATCACCCCCTGGGAGTGGGACTGGTTCGACGAGCCCGCCGCGACGGGGCGCGGGGCGGGGTCATGAGCGAGGCTCCCGGCGTGACCGGCCTGCGCGAGCGCTACGGGCCCTGGGCCCTGGTCGTCGGCGGCTCCGAGGGGGTCGGCGCCGCGTTCGCCGAGCAGCTGGCCCGGGCCGGCCTCGGCGTCGTGCTCGTCGCCCGCAAGCCCGAGGCCCTCGAGGAGGTCGCCGACCGGGTGCGGGCCCACGGGGCCCCGTGCCGCGTGCTCGCACTGGACCTGCTCGACACGGACGCGACCGCCCGGATCGTCGAGGCCGTCGCCGACCTCGACCTCGGCCTGCTCGTCCTCAACGCCGGCGCGAACACCTACCGCAGCCGCTTCGTCGAGGCGGACCTCGCCCGCGTCCAGGCCGTCATCGATCTCAACGTCACCCGCCCGCTCGAACTCTGCCGGGAGCTCGGTGCCCGGCTCGCCGCACGCGGCCGTGGCGGCATTCTCGTCGTCGGCTCCTCGGCCGGATACCTCGGCCACGCCGACATCGGCGTCTACGCCGCGGCCAAGGCCTTCGCCCGGATCTTCACCGAGGGCCTGTGGCTCGAGCTCGGGCAGGTCGGCGTCGACGTGCTGCACCTCGTGCTCGGGCTCACGGCCACCCCGGCCATGCAGCGAGCCGGCCTCGACCTGACCAAAGCGGCCGACCCGGCCGACGTCGCCGCCCAGGGGCTGGCAGCCCTGGGTGCCGGCCCGGTACACGTCGTGCGCCAGCAGGCCGAGGTCGCCGCGCGGCGCTCCGGCCTGGACCGGGCCGCCCTCGTCGCCGGCAACCACGGCGGGATGCGCGCGATGCTCGGCGGGTCGCGCCCCGGCCCGAGCTGACGGCACTGTCCGGTGGCTAGGTACCCGGGCCGTCGGGCGGCCAGGGGCGGCTGACCGGGTCGGACCCGTCGCGGGCTCCCCGCAGCGAGGCCTCGGGGAGCGGCCACTGTCCGGCGAGGTCGTCGACCCGCTGCCACTCCGAGACGGTGAGACGTTCCCGTACCCGCCACTCACCCGCGCACCGGGTGACGAGGTCGACGTAGCGGAACCCGCTGACGATGTTGCCGTGCGGCGGCTCCGACGCGCTGCGCTGGAACGCGATGCCGTACGTCTCGGCCCGGGCCCGGTCCGGGTCGGTCGGGTCGAGCTCGACCAGGACGTTCGTCAGGTAGTGCATCGTCATGGTGCGCCGCGCCACGAGCGCGAAGACCACGTCCAGCGTCGTGTCCCGGTCGGCCACGGTGCCGCCGAGGGTGATCCGGGCGTCCGGGTGGAAGGCGCTCGCGGCGAGGTCCCGGTCCATCCGGTCGACCCCGCGCGCGTAGCGCAGCAGGGCCCGCTCGATGGCCCGCTCGGCGAGCAGCACCTCCAGCCCGACCGCGTCGGAGGCCCTGGTCGCCGCGTCCCCTTCGCCACCGGGGCCCGAAGTCGACGGGGACCGGGGCTGTTCAGACACCGAAGCCGCCGTCGACGTCGAGCTTCTGCCCGGTGACGAAGTCGGCCCGGTCGCTGGCCAGGAAGCAGGCGGCCTCGGCGATGTCGAGCGCGTCGCCGAACCGCCGCAGCGGGGTCGAGGACCGGGCGACGGCCAGGGCGCGTTCGTCGAGGTCTCCCGAGGCGATGAGCCGCTCGGCCATCCCGTCGGTGAGCATGCCCGGCCCGACGCAGTTGAACCGGATGCCGAAGCGGCCCTCCTCGTTGGCGAAGGCCCGCACGAGCGCCTCGACCGCCGCCTTCGGTGCGGCGGAGAGGCCGTCGCGGGTGGGGTAGCGCGCCGTCGCCGCGGTCGTGATGGCCACGACGTTGCCGTGGCTTTCCCGCAGGGCCGGCAGGCAGGCCGAGACCAGCGTGAAGAAGGCGGTCGTGTCGTTGGCCACCTGCGCGGCGAACTGCGCGGGCCGCACCGTCGACAGGTGCCGCATGGGCACGTGTGGCCCGGCCGCGTGCACGATCGTGTGCAGCGGACCGTGGCTTCCGGTGAGCTCGGTCACGAGCGCGGCGGTGGCCTCGGCGTCGGTGAGGTCGAGATGGTGCGCCGAGTGCGTGCCGGACGCGACGGGCGGCAGTTCGTCGAGCACCTGCCGGGCCGCCTCGGCGTTGCTGCGGTAGGTGATCGCCACCGCCGACCCCCGGCGGGCCAGCTCGAGGGCGACGACCCGGCCGATGCCGCCGCTGCCCCCGGTGACGAGCGCGACACCGGTGCGGTGGGCGAAGTCGGCGGGCACGGGCAGCGCCGCCGCGGGCGTGGTCGGGGGGGACTGGTCGGTCACGGCGAACTC
>NZ_WAAS01000097.1:0-22022 GCF_008806585.1 Micromonospora sp. AMSO12t | reverse complement strand
AACACCGCCGAACGCGTCGAACGCCGGTACGGCGCGATCGTCGAGCGCCGGGTCGACGAACTGGTGTCCCGGCTCGTCGACCGCGCCGACGGGCGGGCGGACCTCGTCGGCGAGTTCACCACCGAACTGCCCCTGCTGGTCCTGCTCGACATCCTCGGCGTACCGGAGGAGGACGTCGGGCGGGTCAGGGCCTGGGGGGACGGTCAGATCGCGTTGCTCTGGGGGCAGCCGGACCCGGCCGAGCAGGTCCGGCTGGCCCGGGACCTGTGGGAGTTCTGGCGCTACTGCGAGCGGTTGGTCGGCGCCCGACTCGGCGGTGCCCGGTACGGCGAGGACTACGTCAGCCAACTGCTGGCGTACCGCGACGGCGACGACGAGGTGCTCACGGTGGCCGAGGTGTCGAGCATCGTGTTCAACCTCATGGTCGCCGGGCACGAGACGACGGCCGGGCTGCTCGCCCACGCGCTCGACCAGGCGCTGTCGGGCCCGGGCCGGTGGCGGGAGCTCGGCGAGGACCCGCGCCGGATACCCGCGTTCCTGACTGAGACGCTGCGTTTCGCGCCCGCCATCGACGGCTGGCTGCGGGTGACCCGCCGACCCGTCACCCTGGACGGCGTCACCATTCCGGCGGGCGCGCGCTGCCTGCTGCTGATCGGCGCCGCCAACCGGGATCCGGCGGAGTTCGCCCGGCCGGAACAATTCGATCCGCACCGGTCCGACGGGGACGGGCACCTCTCGTTCGGGCACGGGCCGCACTTCTGTATCGGCGCGGCGCTGGCCCGGCTGGAGGCGAGGACGGCGTTGACCCGGCTCTGCCGAGCGGTTCCCGGACTGCGCCTGGCCCCCGGCCATCGCCGCTCGTACAAGGTCAACATCGCCTTCCGCGCGCACCGGAGCCTGCCGGTGGTCCTCGGCACGACGGTGCCGTCCGGTGCTCCGGCGGCGCCTGTCGCCGGGTGACCAGCCGCCTCGCGGCGGCGTCGCGGTGGCGCCGGTCCTGTTCTCCGGGCGGGGGCCGTCGGACCGTGCCGAGCGGCGCCCGACCGGCTGCGCGCGGACCCGTGGGGGCCGCCGCGGCCCCTGACAGGTGACTACGCTCCGAAGTCACGTCTTCACACCCGTCGACCGATGGGTTAAGAATTGTCCCCTGCGAATACCCATTCATCGCCCAATGTCTATTGATGCCGATGCCGATGCCGGCCGGTCGGCGTCGCGAAGGTGAACACATGGATCGCACGCCCCCGTCGAGCGCCCAGCGCTCCGGTGCCATCCACCGGTTCCGCTCCGAACTGCGCACCTGGCGCACCCGTCAGGGGATGACCCAGCGGGCGCTCGCGGAGCGGGTGCGGTTCAGCCGCGAGACGGTCGCCGCGGTCGAGTCCGGTCGCCGGTACGGCAGTCACGAGTTCGCCGTCCGCTGCGACGAGGTGCTCGGCACCGGCGGTTGCCTGGCGGCGCTGTGGCCGCAGGTCGCGGCGGAGCAGTTGGCGGCGGACGGCCGCCGCGGCCCCCGGTTCGGAACGGTGGCAGAGCCCGACCCGGCCCTCGTGCCGCCGGCCGCGCGGCGGGACGCGCGCGACCCGGAGGCGGTCGTGGCGGCGATCGACGAGCTGCGGGAGCTGATCGGCCAGGTGCTCGGCGGGCCGCCGGAGGCGGACCTCCCGCCGCACCCGTCAGGCGGGCGACCCGGGCGCTCCTGACCTGCGCGGGGTCGAGCCCGCGGGGCGGGACGGGCGCTGCTGGCGCTGGGTACAGATGCCGGTACGGGCCGTTTGTACCACCGTCAGGTCTTCTCTGCGGGCGCTGGTTCCGGCGGAATGAGACGTGCAAACGGCAAGGTGCGCATTGGCCGTCTTGGATGAGTCGCGGGAGTCAGTCTTGGCGTCGAGCACGAGGTCCCACGCGGCCCGACCCTACCCGACCGGCCGCCGCGGCTGGAAGATCGGCACCCGGATGCGCCTCATCGTGGCGGCCCCGCTGGTCGCCGTGATGGGGTTCGCCGGCCTCGCCCTGACCGAGAGCGTCCGCCAGACGACCCGCGCGAGCGATCTCGGACTCCTGGCGCACCTCGGTGCCGACGCGGGCGACCTGGCCCACCGGCTGCAACGCGAGCGCGTCGTCGCCGCCGACCTGCTCAGCCGGGGCGCGGCCGAACAGCAGGAAGCCTTCGCGGAGGCCACCGGGAGCACCGACGACGCCGTCGCCCGCTACCGCCGGCAGCGGGCGCTGGTGCCTGCCGGACCCGCCGCCGGGCAGTCCGCGCTCCAGCGGATCGACCTGGCGCTGGAGAGCCTGCCGCCGCTGCGCGCGCAGGTGCGTACGGCGGCGCACGCCTCGGTGTCGGCGATGACCTTCAGCTACCGGATCGTGATCGCCGACCTGCTCAGCCTTCGGGAGAGCGTCACCCTCGGCGCGGTCAACGCCCGGATCACGGACGGCATGCGGGCCTCGGCCGCGCTGTCCAAGGCGGCCGAGGCGGCCGGCCAGCAGCAGGTCGCCGTCCTGCGCGCGGTCGCGGCCGACCAGCTGACCCCCGCCATGCAGCAGGACATCACCGCCGCCCGGTCCGGCTTCACCGAGTCCAGCCTGTCCTTCCTGGCCCTCGCCCGGCCCGCCTGGCGGGGCTGGTGGGAGCAGGCGGGCAGCGGGCGGGACGCCCTGCTGCTGCAACGGCTGCAGGACGAGGTGTCGAGGACCCGGACGGGAAGCCGGTTGCGGCTGGACCCCGGCGCGTGGGCCGCCGCGACCCAGCAGTGGTCCGTCCGCCTGGCCGAGCTGCGTCAACGGGTCGACGCGGCGGTGCTCGACGACATCCGGTCCGCCCTCGCCGACCAGCGGCGGCGCACGGCCGTCGAGGCGGCTGCCGTGGCGGTGGCCCTGCTGCTCACCGCGCTGGTCACCTGGGCGGTGGCCCGGCAGATCACGCGGCGCCTGCGCCGGCTGCGCGACGCCGCGAACGCCGTCGCCTTCGAACGGCTGCCGCAGGTGGTGGCCCGGCTCCAGCAACCGGACAGCTCGTCGGTGGACCCGGACGAGCTGGCCCGCCAGCAGTCCGCGGAGGCCCTGGAGTCGTCGCGCGGCGACGAGATCGGCGAGCTGGGGGAGGCGTTCGCGGCCGTGCACCGGGCGGCCGTGCGTACCGCGGCCGAGCAGGCGGTCATGCGGGCCAACACGGCCGACATCTTCATCCACCTCAGTCGCCGCGAGCAGCGGCTGGTCGACGCGGTGCTGGCGCAGGTCGACAAGGTCGAACGGGACGAGACCGACCCCGAACGGCTGGACCAGCTCTACACGCTGGACAACCTGGCCACCCGGATGGGACGGATCAACGCCAGCCTGCTGGTGCTGGGCGGAGTGGGGGTCGGGCGGGTGCGCCAGCACGACGTACCCCTGCAACAGGTGCTCCAGGCCGGGCAGAGCCAGATCGAGCACTACGCCAGAATCCGCCTCGGCATGGTCGACGGAGACATCGCCGTCGCGGCCGACGCCGTCGACGAGGTCGTGCACCTGCTGGCCGAGCTGATGGACAACGCCACCGGCTACTCCGCGCCGGGCACCGAGGCGTGGGTGACCGCCCGCAGCCTCGGCGACCGGGTGATCGTCCAGGTCAGCGACGAGGGCGTGGGGCTGTCCCCGCAGCGTCGGCAGCAGCTCAACGACCTGCTGGCCCGCCCGCCCGCCATCGACGTCGCGGCCGTACGGGCGATGGGGCTGGTCGTCGTGGGACAGCTCGCCGCCCGGCTGGGCGCGGCCGTCCAGCTCCGTCCGGGTCCCCGGCGCGGCATCATCGCCGAGGCGGCGTTCCCGGGGGCGATCATCCGACCGCTGCCCCCGGAGGAGTTCCTGCTCACGCCGGGCCGGCCGTCGCGGCGCGCGGCGCGGACCACCCTCGCGCCGCCGGCGTACGCCACGGCCCCGCAGCCGTGGGCCGGAAGCCCGGCGGAACCGTGGACGGGCGGTCCGACGCCCGAGCGGGCACTGCCGGTGGCGCCGGTGTTCCGGCCCGCACCGGCGCCGGCCGGAGCAGGTGACGAGCCCACCGAGGAACTCGTCATCTTCGAGGAGGTCAACCACTGGTTCCAGGCCGGCCACGACGACGCCACGAACGCGGGGCCGTGGGCCAGCCCCGCCGACGAGGCCTGGCGGACCGCCGCCCGGGCCGACGCGCCCGAGGTCGTCGCCACCACCACGTCCGGCCTGCCGCGGCGTCAGCCGCGACAGCACCTCGTCCCGGGCGGCGTCACCGTGCCGCAGCAGCGCTCCGCGCACCGCGACCCGACCCAGGTGGCCACCGCGATGGCCGCGTACGCGCGGGGCGTCGCGGGCCGCCGGACCAACCTGATCACCAACTGACCCGACAGGGAGAGCACGTGACCGACCAACAGGATCTCGGCTGGCTGCTGGACGCCTTCGCCGAGCGCGCCACCGAGGTCAGCCATGCGATCGCGATCTCCAGCGACGGCCTGATGGTGGCCGCCACGAGAGGCCTCCCGCCGGACCGGGCGGACCAGCTCGCGGCGACCGGCAGCGGGCTGGTGAGCCTGCTCCGCGGCGCGGCGGCCTTCTTCGACGCCGGCGCGGTGATCTCCAACGTGACCCAGCTCGAGGGCGGCTTCATGTTCTCGATGGCCTTCAACGACGGCGCGTCCCTGCTCGTGCTCGCCGACCCGCAGTGCGACGTCGGCAAGGTCTCCTACGAGATGACCGAGCTGGCGAACCGCATCGGCGACGCGTTGACCCCGGCGGCGCGGGCGGCACTGAGCCGCAGCCGCTGACACCCCGGCACCCCACGCCGGAAACCCCATCCCTCCTGGAGAAGACATGTCGCTGACCATCCCCCGGCGTAGCCGTGCCCGCACCGCGGCCCTGCTCGCCCTCGTCCTGTTCGCCGCGACCGCCTGTGCCGACGGCAGGCGGGGCACCGGCGCCGCCGGATCGATCAAGATCGGCCTGCTGGCGTCGCTGTCCGGCACCTACCAGGCGGTCGGCAAGGAGATCCGCGCCGGCTTCGAGCTCTACCTGGCCACCCACGACGGCAGGCTCGGCGGGCGACAGGTGGAACTCGTCGTCGCCGACGAGGGCAACGGCGCCGCGACCGCGGTGCCCGCCGCGACGAAACTGCTCAAGCAGGACCGGGTGGCCGCGCTCACCGGGATCGTCGGCGGTGGCTCCGTGGCCGCCGTCTATCCGTTGCTCAACGAGACCAAGGTGCCGTTCGTCGGCTCGAACGGTCGCCCGGAGCTGAAGGACGTGTCCCGGATCTGGCACACCTCGTACCTCTCCGACGAGCCGGGGGAGGCGATCGCCCGCCACGTGCGCGACAACGTCGAGGGCAGCGTCTACGCCATCGGCCCGGACTACCAGGGCGGCTGGGACGAGCTGCGCGGCTTCACCGACGCCTTCGTCAAGGAGGGCGGCAGGCTCGCCAATGCCGACGGCAAGACCACCTTCACCCCGTTCCCGACGACGACCAACTTCACCCCGTACTTCGCCCGGATCAAGGCCTCCGGCGCCGACGCCGTCTACACGTTCTACGCGGGCAGCGCGGCCGTCGACTTCGTCAAGCAGTACGCGCAGTCGGAGATCAGCGACCTGCCGCTCTACGCCGCCGGGTTCCTCACAGAGGGCGGGGTGCTCGACGCCCAGGGCGAGGCCGCCCGTGACGTCTACTCCGTGCTGAACTACTCGCCGGACCTGGACAACGCCGAGAACCGCGCCTTCGTGGCCGCCTGGAAGGCGAAGAACGACGGCTCCCCGACCACGTACGCCATGGCCTCCTACGACGCCGCGGCCGTACTGGACCGGGCCATCGAGGCGGCCGGGGACGACCCGAGCCCGGAGAGCATCAACGCGGCCATCGGCCAGCTGGGCCAGATCGCCAGCCCGCGCGGCACCTGGCAGTTCTCGCCGAGCACGCACGCGCCCGTGCAGAAGTGGTACCTGCGCCAGGTGCGCCAGGACGGCCGGGCGCTGTCCAACACCGTCGTGGGTGACCTCGCCACCGTCGGCGGGTGAACGGCGTGGCGGTCGACATCCGGATCGACCCGTACCTGGTCCCGGCCCTGGACGGGGTGGCCTACGGGCTGCTGGTCTTCGTCGCCGCGGCGGGACTGGTGTTCTGCTTCGGCGTCGCCGGCATCCTGAACCTGGCGCACGGCACCCTGTACGCGATCGGCGGGTACACCGCCGCCGCGCTGTTCGACGGCGGCTGGCCGAGCCTGGTGCTGGCGCTGGCCGTCGGGACCGTCGCCGCCACCGCCGCCGGCGCGCTGGTCGCCGGCCTGCTCACCCGGCTCGCCGCGCGCAGCCATCTCACCCAGGCGCTGCTCACCTTCGGGGTGGCGCTGGCCGGGGGCAGCCTGCTCGTGGCGGCGTTCGGGCCGGACGACCCGCCGGTGCGGGTGCCGGCGGCGCTGGACGGGTCGGTGGTCGTGGCCGGGCACCGCTACGCGGCGTACCGCTTGGTCTTCATCGTCGTCGCGGCCGTGCTCGCCGGCCTGCTCCACCTCGCGGTGCGCCGCACCCGGGCCGGGATGCTGGTCCGCGCGGCCGTCGACGACGCCGAGATGGTTGCCGTCCTCGGCGTGAACCCGGCGTGGATCCGCGTCGGCGTGCTCGCCGCCGCCGGGGCGCTGGCCGGCGCCGCGGGCGTGCTCGGCGCGCCGATCATCGGTCCGGGGCCGGACACCGCCGACGCGGTGCTGCTGCTGTCGCTGGTGGTCGTCGTCCTCGGCGGGCTCGGGTCGATGACCGGCACGCTGCTCGCGGCCCTGGCGGTCGGGCAGATCCAGACCCTCGGGGTGGCGCTCGCCCCGTCGGCCGCCCCGTTCCTGCTCTTCGCCGCCATGGCCGCCGTGCTCGCGGTGCGGGCGCGGGGCCTGGCCACGAGCCGGAGGACATCGTGAGGGACGAGGCGGTGCGCGCGCTGCGGCGCGGCGTCGCCGTGCTCGTCCTGGCCGGCCTGGTGCTGGCGCCGTGGGCGGTCGACGACTACACCGTGGCGCTGCTGGCCCGTACCCTCGCGCTGGGCCTGGTGGGGGTGAGCGTCGCCCTGCTCACCGGCGTCGCGGGGCTGCCCACCCTGGGACAGACCGCGCCGTACGCGGCGGGCGCGTACGCCAGCGCGGTGGTCGGCAGCCGCCTCTCCGACGTCGCGGTGGTGCACCTGGTCGTCGCGGCGGCGGCCGGGGCGGCGCTGGCCGCGGCGACCGTCCCGCTCGTGGTGTACGCGCGCGGCGTGATCGTCCTGATGATCACCCTGGCGATCGGCGAGCTCGTGGTGACCGTCGTCGGGCGCTGGCGGTCGGTGACCGGCGGCACCGACGGGCTCGCCGGGGTGCCGCCGGTGCGTCCCCTGTGGGGGCTGCCGGTGCTGGCCACCGACCGGGCGCGCTACCTGTACGCCCTGGTGGTCGTCGCCGTGCTGGTCGGCGCGGTGCTGCTGGTCCTGCGCACCCGGGCCGGCCTGCTGCTGTGGGCCGGCCGGGACGACGAGGCGCGGCTGCGGGCCAGCGGCCACCGGGTGGCGGCCCACGTGGCGGCCGTGCACGTGGCCGCGGGGGCGGTCGCGGGCGCCGCGGGCTCCCTGCTGGTGGTCGCCCAGCAGTTCATCTCGCCGGCCGACTTCGGCTTCGACACCTCCGCCCTGCTGCTGCTCGGGGTGGTGGTCGGCGGCGTCGCGTCCGTGGGCGGCGCCCTGGTCGGCGCCGCGATCGTGATCGCCGGCCGGGACTGGCTCTTCGGTGTGCTCCCCGGGCACGCGCCCCTGGTGCTGGGGGTGGCGTTCGTCGTCACCGTCCACCTGCTGCCCGGCGACGGGCGCCGGCCGACGGGCGTGCGGGGCCGGCTCCTGCCGGGACTGCCGGCGGGCCCTGCGGCCGAGGAACGGCCGGCGCCGACGGGGGCACGCGCATGACGCCGCTGCTGTCCGCCCGGGGCGTCACGGTCCGCTACGGCTCGCTGGCCGCGCTGGACGGGGTCGACCTGCGGATCGACCACGGCCAGCGGCACGCCCTGATCGGGCCCAACGGCGCCGGCAAGAGCACGCTGCTCGACGTGCTCGGCGGGGCGACCCCGGCGGGCGGCGGCCGGGTGCTGCTCGCCGGCCGCGACGTCACCCGGCTCGGCCCCGCCGCCCGGGCCCGGCGGGGCATCGGCCGGATCCACCAGCGTCCCGCCGTGTGGTCGAGCCTGACCGCCGCCGAGAACGTGGTGGTCGCGGCGCTGCCCCACGCGGTGCGGCCCGGCCGGTGGCGGCCCGGCGCGCGGCGGTGCGCCGCCGAGCGTACGGCGGGTGCGTGGCTGGAACGGCTGGGCCTGCGCGACGTGGGCGCGACTCCCGCCGGTCAGCTCGCCCACGGGCAGCGGCGGCAACTCGAGATCGCCATGGCCCTGGCCGGTCGCCCGCGGCTGCTGCTGCTCGACGAGCCGGCCGCCGGCCTGTCCGTCGTCGAGGTCGGTCGGCTGGTGGAGTTCCTGCGGGCCCTGCCGCGCGCCGTCGCGGTGCTGCTGGTCGAGCACCGGCTGGACCTGGTGTACGCGCTCTGCGACCAGGTGACCGTGCTCCGGGACGGCCGGACGGTCGCCACCGGGACGCCGGCCGAGATCCGCGCGTCGGGTCCGGTCCGGCAGGCCTACGCGGAGGGGGTGTCGTGATACTGCGGACGGAGCGGCTCTGCGCCGGCTACGCCGGCGGGATCGTGCTGCACGAGGTCACCCTCGACGTGGCGGCCGGCGCCGTGCAGGCGGTGGTGGGCCGCAACGGCGCCGGCAAGAGCACCCTCGTGCACGCCGTCGCCGGGTTGGTGCGGCCCTGCGGGGGGCGGATCGAGGTCGACGGCGTGCCGGTCGCCGGCCGGCAGCCGCACCGGATCGCCCGGTGCGGGGTGGGCCTCGTTCCGCAGGGCCGACGAGTCTTCTCCCGGTTGACCGTGGCCGAGCACCTCGCCCTGGCGGCGGTGCCGTGGCGTGCCGCGCCGCCGGCAGGCGAGGGGTGGACCGTCGCGCGGGTCCTGGAGCTGCTGCCCCGGCTGGCGGCCCGGCTGCGCCATCGCGGCGACCAGCTCTCCGGCGGCGAGCAGCAGATGCTGGCGATCGCCCGGGCGCTGCTCGGCCAGCCCCGGGTGCTGCTGCTGGACGAGCCGTGCGAAGGGCTGGCGCCCGGCCTGGCCGCCCGGGTACGCGACCTCGTCGGCACCCTGGCCAGGACCGGGCTGGCCGTGCTCCTCGTCGAGCAGCAGCTCCAGCACGCCGTCGAGATCGCGGACCGGATCGCGGTGCTCGAGTACGGCCGGGTGGTCTACGACCGCCCGGCGGACGAGGCCCGGGCCGAGCCGGGCCGCCTGGCGGCGATGCTCAGCGTCGCCGCCGTCGCGGAGCTGCCGGCTACCCGACCGGTGCCCGGTTCCGGGCCGATCCCGCGCACCTGACCCGACCGACTTCGACAGGAACGAGCGACGATGCCGACAGACATCCGTGACACCGAGTACACCTTCGACAACGGTTCACCGGAGGCGGTGCCCCAGCTGCGGGCGCTGGAGTCCTTCCTGGACCCGATCACGGCGGCCCGGATCGGCGCTCCGGTGCTCGCCCCGGGCGGCGTGTGCTGGGAGATCGGCGCCGGCGGGGGCTCGGTCGCCCGGAGCATGGCCGAGGCGGTGGGCCCGACGGGGCGCGTGCTGGCGACCGACATCGACGTCGCCCACCTCGCCCCCGCGGGCAACCTCGACGTCCGTCGGCACGACGTGCGCAGCGAGCCGCCGCCCGGCGACGCCTTCGACCTCATCCACGCCCGGCTGGTGCTGCTCCACCTGCCGGAGCGGCGGCGCGTACTGGCCTCGCTGGCCGGCGCGCTGGCCCCGGGCGGGTGGCTGGTGGTCGAGGAGTTCGACTGCACGGCCCCGCTGCGCGTGCTGACCGCGCCGAGCGACGACGCGGCGAAGCTCTTCACCCACGTGACGGACACGATGCTCGGCGTCCTGCAGAGCCACGGCGCGGACCTGGCCTGGGCGCAGGACGTGCACGCCCACCTCGCGTCGGCGGGACTGGTCGAGGTCGACACGGTCACCCACTCCGAGAGCTGGCCCGGTGGCTCACTCGGCGCGTCGCTCTACGCGACGAACTCCCGGCAGTTGGCGCCGGAGCTGATCGAGGCGGGTGTGTCGCCCGGCCAGCTGGAGGCGTTCCGTCGGCTCCTGCGCGACCCCGGGTTCGTCGTGATGTCGTACCAGTTCGTGTCGACCCGGGGGCGGCGTCCGGCCCGGCGGTGAGGCGGTTCCCCTCGCCCGTACCGCCGCCGCGCCGGCGGGCCGGTCGGCGGGGCGCACGCCGAGGCGCCGCGCCGACCGGCCACACCCGCGCCGGTGGTCGAACGGAGCTCGCCGCACCGTCGGCCCTCCCCGCCGGTCGGGGCGTGGAAACCGCGCCGGCCGGGTACCACGGCGGTCATGGGCACGAGCAGCACGCTGGGCGACGAGCCGGCGACCGCCGTCCGGGTGGGCACGGTCGCGGTCGTCGCCCACCGCAAGAAGACCCTCGGCGGCGGCCTCGACGAGCTGCGCGCGGAGCTGGCGGGCGCGGGCGTCGAGGACCTCGTCTGGTACGAGGTGCCGAAGAGCCGCAAGGCGCCGAAGAAGGTCCGCAAGGCGCTGAAGAAGGGCGCCGAGCTGGTCTTCGTGTGGGGCGGCGACGGCATGGTGCAGCGCTGCGCCGACACCCTCGCCGGCTCCGGCGTCCCGATGGCGATCCTGCCCGCCGGCACCGCCAACCTCTTCGCCGCCAACCTGGGCGTACCGGAGGACCTCCCCGAGGCCGTCCGCATCGGCCTGCACGGCCGGCGCCGCTCCCTCGACCTGGGCCGGCTCAACGGCGAGCACTTCGCCGTGATGGCCGGTGCCGGCTTCGACGGCGACCTGATTCGCGAGGCGGACCGCACGCTGAAGGGCAAGCTCGGTCGCCTCGCCTACATGTGGACGGGGCTGCGGCACGTCCGGGGCGAACTCGTCGGCACGCGGATCACCGTCGACGGCACGGAGTGGTTCGACGGCGACGCGAGCTGCGTGCTGTTCGGCAACGTCGGCACGATCACCGGCGGCATCCCGGCGTTCGACGACGCCCGCCCCGACGACGGCTGCCTGGAGGTCGGCGTGTCGACCGCCGACGGCGCGGTGGACTGGGCGCGCACCCTCGGCCGGATGGCCGCCGGCCGCTCGGAGGAGTCGCCGTTCGTGCGGATCACCCGGGGCCGCAAGATCAAGGTCCGGCTGGCCGCGCCCCGCACGTACGAGCTGGACGGCGGCGCCCGGGGAGAGGTCACGAAGCTCAAGGTGCGGGTGGTGCCCGGGGCGCTGACGGTCTGCTGCCCCGGGCCCGTTCCCTGAGCGTCAGCGGAGGCCGTGGATCTCCACCTCGAAGACCCGGGCCAGCCCGTCGGTCGGGCTGGGCTCGGTGAACACGAGCCGGACCTGTCGGATCCCGGTCGGCGCGCCGGCGAGGTCGACCCGGGCAGGGTTTGCGGTGTTCGCCCCGGCCGAACCGATGGTCGTCCAGGCCCCGTCGACCAGGGCCTCCACCCGGAACGCCCGCACCCGCAGGCTCTCCGAGCCGGCCACCCCGCTGTAGAGGTCGAGCCGCTGGAGCTCCACCGGCCCACCGAGATCCAGGGTGAGCGCCGGTGCCGGGTCGGCCGAGCCGGAGATCCAGCGGGCGCCCGTCCGGTCACCGTCCACCGCGTGGGCGGCGACGTTGCCGGAGAGCACCGAACTCGCCTGCACTGCGGTGCCCCGGGCGAGGTTCTCCCCGGCCACGCCCACCCGCAGGGTCTGCGTGATCTCCTGCCGGTGGTTGGCCCGGGTGAACGCGACGGTCAGCCGGACCGTGCCGTCGGCCACCGCGTCGGCGGGGACCTGCACGCTCACCGCGACCGGCGTGGTGGCGCCCGCGGGCAGCCGGGTGGTCTCCGGCCGCGCCCGCACCTGCCAGCCGGGCGGCGCGTCGACGCCGACCGTCAGGGCGGTGAGCGGGCCGGGGCCGTCGTTGCGTACCAGCAGCACGGCGCTCCCGGCCCTACCGGGCAGCACCCGGATCTCCGGCGTGTCCAGCGCGACGTGGGCGCCGGCCGGGTCGGCCTTCCTGCCGGTCACCCCGACCCCCAGGTACGCCACCTCGATCTCGGGCACGGTCCGGCCGGTCGCCACGTCGGCGACGGTGGCGCCCCACCGGGTGTTGGCCACGTTGTCCGGCCGGTAGCCACGGGTGCCCCGGATCACGATGCCGCTGCTGTCGCGCAGTCCCACCGCGTACGGGTACGGGCCCTGCACGGTGGCCACCCGGAAGAAGACCGTGTTGCCGAACAGGACGTCGTGCACGTCGTCCAGCTCGACGGCCTGGGACCGCCAGCCGTAGATGTGGTCCTCGGTCTGCAGCGCGTGCAGCTGCCAGTTGCGGACGCGGCGCAGCACGACCTCGCGGTGCTCGTGGTGCTCGACGGAGACCTCGTACATCCGGCCGCGCACCGAGGTGTCCTCGACGAGGAACCCGTTGTCGGCCCAGCCGGCGACGCTCCAGATGTTGGCGAAGGTCCCGCCGCCGCCCTGCACCCAGAAGCTGTACCTGTGCCGGCCCCGGTACTGGTAGCCGGGATCACCGGCGCCGGGGTCGCCGGGCGCGGTCTGCTCCGGGTGCCACTTCACGAACTGGGTGGCGATGTCGGCGAGGTAGCTGCGCTCACCGGAGCGCCAGTGCACGTGCACCGAGCCCGCGGTCTGCTGCGCGGAGTCCAGGCCGAGGCCGGTGACCTGGTTCCGCCCGCCGAGCGGGGTCTGGACCATCGCCTTGGGCCGCTGCGGGTCGGTGAATCCGGCGGCGCGCTCCGGCAGCTTCAGCCAGGTCTGGCGGGGATGCAGGCCGATCAGGTTGTTCTGTGGCCGCAGCCGCAGGGTGTTCCCGATCAGGTACTGCCCCATCGGCACGTAGACGGTGTCGTGCTCGTCGAGGGCCCGCTGGAAGATGGCGTGGTCGTCGCTGGTGCCGCTGCCGACCGTGACGCCCCTGGCGGCGGCGTACTCGACCACGTTGACCCAGCCGCCGGTGGCCGGTGGCAGGGGCGCGTCGGTGCGCAGCAGCCGGGCGAAGCTCGGCGGCGCGGCCGGTGTCGCGGAGACCAGGACGCCGTCGGTACGCCGCTCGGTGTCGCCGAGCGCGTCGTCGACCCGGAGTCCGAGCGTGGCGTCGCGCACCAGGTACGACGGGCCGGGGCCGACCCAGGTGCGTCCGCTGGGCACGGTGGTCAGCAGCGCACCGGTGCCGGTGACCCCGGTGTCGACCACGTTGAGCTGGTTCTGGGCGCGGATGAGTTCCGGCTCGCCGCCGCCCGCGACGGACTCGCTGTCGTTGAGGGTGATCGCCGCCCCGCTGATGTTCTCGAAGACCGAGTCCTGCACGTAGAGGCGCTGGGTCTGGTTCGGGGTGGCGACGATGCCGGCCGGCGAGTCGGCGAAGCGGTTGCGGATCAGGCTCAGCTTGCTGTCCGTGTGCAGCTTGACGGCCGCCTCGCGTTGACCGGTGAAGGTGGTGTCCAGCAGCGTGGTCTGCCAGCCGGGCGAGGCGGCGAAGGCCAGCAGGCCGACCGTGCCGCCGTAGACGTTGACCCGTTGGATCAGGTTGGCGTTGTGGTCGATCCCGGCATATCCCGTACCCACGTGGATGTCGAGGTCCTGGAGGACGAACATCTGGGCGCCGCTGAAGCGTACGGCCACCGCGGCGGGGTTGCCGGGCTCGATCCGGATGTCCAGGTTGACCAGGCCGGTGCCGAAGGTGTCGTTGTTGCCGAAGCTGCGGGCCGCGCCGGGCTGGAAGGGCCGGCGCAGCGCGGCGAAGAGGAAGGACTGGTTGCCGTCCTGAAAGCCGGGGGTGGACTCGCCGAGGACGAACTCGGGCCGCGCGGCGCCGAAGCCGATCAGGCGCACCGAGGCGTGTAGGTCCACCTGCCGGGAGAGGCGGTAACGCCCTTCCGGCACGAAGACCACGCCGCCGCCGTCGCCGACGGTGACGTTGCGTGCTCCGCCCACGATGTTGCCCAGCCAGTTCTCGCCGCCCCGGCGGGAGGCCTCGTCGATGGCGGCCTGCACCGAGGCCGTGTCGTCGCCGACGCCGTCGCCGTGCACCGGGAACCGTGCGCTGCCGAGGACGACCGCGGTCGGGTCGGTCGGCATGCTCCGGTAGACGGAGGTCGAGGCGGCCGGTGGGGTGGGGGCTGCCGCCGACGGGGCGGCGACGGCCGGCGCCACGGCCGTGGCGGCCAGGAGGAGGGAACCGGCCAGCATGCCGACCCGTGCCCGGCCCGCTGGGGGTCGGCGGCCGGCTGCCCGCCGGGGTGGAGCTTGGATCATCGGTACGCCTTTCCTGCCCCTGTCGGGACCGGTCGGCGACCATGTGGTCATGCGCATAACCAGAATGTTTCCGCAGGCCCGAGCTGTCAAGAGCCGGGCCGCCAGAATATGAAACCCCCGCGTAACATTGACTTACGGCGACCGGTGGGCTGATCATTCACGGCAGCCCGCTCCCGAGACGTCGCCGTGTGCGATCGTGTGGTCATGCGCATGACCAGCCGGGGCGACGGCGCGGGAGCGGGCCCCCGGCGAACGGCCGGGACACGGAGGTGACGACGATGCCAGGCACCAACGGACGGGCCACCCAGGCCGACGTCGCCCGGCTCGCCGGGGTCAGCCAGGCGACCGTGTCACTGATCCTCAAGGAGGGCGACACGGGTCGCCGACGCGTCGGTGAGCAGACCCGTCAACGCGTGCTCGACGCCATCCGGATGACCGGGTACGTCGCGAACCCGGCCGCCCAACGCCTGGCCGGGGGACGCACCCGGATCATCGGCGTCTTCACCTACGAGCCGGTCTTCCCGCGCGACAGCCGGGACTTCTACCACCCGTTCCTGGTGGGGGTCGAGGCGCAGGCCGAGGAGCTCGACTGCGACCTGCTCTTCTTCACCAGCACCCCGTCCCGGCAGGGGCGGCGCCTGCTCGGCGACGGTTCCCGCCGGCTCGGCGTCGCCGACGGCTGCGTCCTGCTCGGCCGCCACGACGACAAGCGTGACCTGGCGGACCTGCTCGGCCGCGACTTCCCGTTCGCCTTCATCGGCCGACGGGAGTCCGACGCCGGCATCGTGCCGTACGTCGGCGCCGACTACGTGACCGCCACCCGCGAGGTGGTCGAGCGGCTGTTCGCCCTCGGCCACGAACGGGTCGGCTTCCTCGGCGATCTCCGCCGGGACGAGCCGTCGGCCGACCGTGCGCAGGGCTACCAGCAGGCGGTACGCGCCGCCCGCAGCCGCCCGGTCGTGCTGGACGGCGCCGGGTTGACCGGCGGCGAGGCACTCGACCTGCTCGACGACAACGGGCTCACCGCGGCGGTCGTCTGGCCGTCCGGGTTGGCCCCGCAGATCCGGGCGGCGGCGCTGGCCCGGGGGATGTCCGTTCCCGGCGACCTGTCACTGGCCCAGCTCGGCGACGCCGAGGACGGCAGTCCCGGCGACATCGACTGGACCGGTTTCCGGATCCCCCGCGAGCAGATGGGCGCGGGGGCGGTGCGACTGCTCTTCGAACAGCTGGTCGGTCCCGCGCCGGGCGCCGAGGCCCTGCAACGCAGCCTGCCCTGCGCCGTCGTGCCCGGGACCACCGCCGCGGCGCCGCGGCGCACCCGCCCCCGCGCCGTCAGGTGAGTCGGCCGCCCGCCGGGGTGGCCGGCACCAGGCGACGGGTGAGCCACAGCGGCGAGGTGACCGCGTTGCCCATCACCACCGAGTGGGCGCCCGCCGCGAACGCCTGCCCGATCTGCTCGGCGCTGCGGTAGCGGCCCTCGGCGATCACCGGCACCGCCAGCACGCCGGCGAGCTGGGCCACCAGCGTCAGGTCCGGTCCGTCGGTCGGCGGGCTGGCCGGGGTGTAGCCGGAGAGGGTGGTCGCGACGGCGTCCGCACCGGCCCGCACGGCGGCCACGCCCTCCTCGACGGTGGAGACGTCGGCGAGGACCAGCGCGTCGCTCCGCTCCCGGACCGCCCGGACGGTGTCGGCGAAGCTGCGCCCGTCCGGACGGGGACGGTCGGTGGCGTCGACGGCGACGATGTGCGCCCCGGCCGCGGCCACGTCGAGCGCGTGCGCCGCCGTCGGGGTGATGAAGACACCTTCGACGCCCTGCTTGTGCAGCCCGATGACCGGCACGTCGACGGCGGCGCGGATGGCCCGGACGTCGGCGGTGCCGTTGGCCCGGACGGCGACCGCGCCGCCCCGTACCACCGCCGCGGCCACCCGGGCCTGCACGTACGGGTCGCGCATCGGGTCGTCGGGATCGTCGAGCACCGGCTGGCAGGAGACCACGAGGCCGCCGGCCAGCTCGTCGAACACACTCACGTTCTCGTCCTCTCGTCGGTGATCACGGCGGAGCTGCCGGCCGCCTGCCGGCCGGGGCCCGGGAGACCCGCCAGCCGGGCGGCGCCCACGACGACCGCGTCCGCGCCGAGCGCCGCCGGTAGCAGGGACACGTCCGCCCAGGCCGCGGGAAGTTCGGCGGTGAAGGCGGCGCGGGCGACGGGGAACAGGGCGTCGGCCGCCCCGCCCGCGAGCACCACCGCCTGCGGATCGAGCAGGGCGACCAGCCCCGCGAGCGCCCGGCCGAGGGCCGTGGCGGCGCGGTCCACCACCTCCCGGGCGACCGGTTCACCGGCCGCCGCCCGCTCGGCCACGGCCCGCCCGGTGATCCGCACACCGGTCTCGAGGGCGTACGCGCCGGACAGTCCCGTGCCCGAGGCGATGCCCTCCAGGTGCCCGTACCGGCCGCACCCGCAGCGCAGCCGCTCGGCGCCGGGAGCCGGGAGGTGCCCCACCTCGCCGGCGCCGCCCCGGGCGCCGGTGGAGATCCGGCCGTGCTGGAGCATCGCGCCGCCCAGGCCCGTGCCGACCGCGACCAGCACCAGGTCCCGCCGGTCCCGGCCCGCGCCGACCCAGCTCTCGCCGAGCGCGGCGGCGTTCACGTCGTTGGTGACCCGGACCGGCCGGGCCAGCCGCGCGGCCAACTCGTCGGCGACCGGCGTGCCGGCCCAGCCGGGCAGGCTGTCGGTGGCGTACCGGATGGTGCCGGTGGCCGGATCGACCGTGCCGGCCGTGCCCACGCCGACCGGGCCGGCGCCGCCCGCGTCGAGCAGCTCCCGGACGAGCCGCGCGGCGGTGTCCAGCACGGCCGCCGGCCCCGACCCGGCAGGAGTGGGTGCCAGGCGACGCCCGAGCACCTGCCCGTCGGGTCCGACCAGCGCCGCCGCCGTCTTGGTGCCGCCGATGTCGAGGCCCACCAGGGCCGCCGGCACCGTCATCCCTTGAGCCCGGTGTGCGCCAGGCCCTCGACGAACTGCTTCTGCGCGATGACGAAGACCACCAGGACCGGCAGCGCGGTCATCGACGCCGCGGCGAGCTGGACGTTCCACATCGGGCCGCCGTAGGCGTCGACGAACTGGGTGAGCGCCTGCGGCAGGGTGAACTTCTCCGGCGAGGAGAGGAACACGATCGGTTCCAGGTAGAGGTTCCAGCTGTGCAGGAAGGTGAAGATGGCGACCGCGCCCAGCGCGGGCCGGGACAGCGGCAGGGCGATCTTCCAGAAGGTGGCGAACCGCCCCAGCCCGTCCACCCGGGCCGCCTCCTCCAACTCGCCGGGGAGGCTGATGAAGAACTGCCGCATGATGAAGGTCGCCAGCACGCTCGGCGCGCCGAGGATCGGCACCAGGATCAGCGGCCAGTGGGTGTCGACCAGGCCCAGCTTGAAGAACATCTGGAACAGCGGCACGATCGTCACCTCGCTCGGGATGAGCAGGCCGGCGAGGATCACCAGGAAGAGCACGTTCTGGCCACGGAAGCGGATCCGGGCGAAGGCGTACCCGGACAGCGCCGCCACCGCCAGGGTGCCGACGGTGACCACCAGCGCGATGTAGAGGCTGTTCAGGTACTGCTGGCCGAACGGCTGCAACTCGAACACCCGCTGGTAGGCGTCCAGCTTCGGGCTCGTCGGCAGGAGCTGCGGCGGGAAGCTGAAGATGTCGGCGATCGGCTTCAGCGAGGAGGTGACCATCCACCAGGTCGGGAAGACGAACGGGATCGCCAGGACCAGCAGCACCCCGTAGAGCACCAGCTTGGTCCGGGGCGACAGGTCACGATTCATGGTGGACCCACCTCTTACGCATCTGCCACTGCAGCACGGTGAGCGCGAGCACGATGACGAACAGCACGATCGACAGCGTGGCGCCGTAGCCGAAGTGGTGGAACTGGAACGCCTGCTGGTACAGGTAGTAGACGAGCACCGTGGTCGAGGTGCCGGGGCCGCCCTGGGTGAGCACCGCGATCTGCGCGAAGACCTGCAACGAGCCGACCACCGTGATGATCGACGTGAGCAGGATGGTCGGGCTGATCATCGGCACGGTGATCCGCCAGAACTGGCGCAGCCGACTGGCCCCGTCCACCTCGGCGGCCTCGTACAGCTCGGCCGGCACGCCTTGGAGGGCGGCCAGGAAGAGCACCATGTTCAGGCCGACGTTCTTGAACACCTGCACCACGACGACCGAGAACATGGCGGTGCCCTCACCGCGCAGCCAGTTCGGCCCGTCCACGCCGACCGTGTCGAGCAGGCCGTTCACGCCGCCGTTGTCCTGCAGCAGGAACCCCCACACGATGGTCCAGGCGACCAGCGAGACGACCACGGGGGAGAAGAACAGGGTGCGGAACACGATCGTTCCGCGCAGCTTCTGGTTGAGCAGTACGGCGAGCAGCAGGGCCAGGCCGAGGTTGAACACCACCAGCCCGACCGAGAACAGACCGGTGGCCCGCAGCACCGAGCCGAGGTTGGTGTCGTCGGCGAGGTTCGCGTAGTTCTCGGTGCCGACGAACTCGAACGTGCCGGCCAGCACGTTCCACTCGTGCAGGCTGTACCAGACCACCAGGATCAGCGGCAGGATCACGAAGACGAGGCTGCCGAGCAGTTGGGGAGCGATGAACAGGTAACCGGTGAGCTGGTCGCGGCGGCGGCTGGTCCAGTACGGCCGCGACCGGTCCCGGGTGGGCGGGGCCTCGACCCCGCCCACCGTCGTGTCCGTCTGGGACATGGTCAGGCTGCCCTACTTCGCCAGCAGCGGCTGGATCTTGGTGCAGACACCCTCGAGGACGGCCTTGACGTCCGCGTCGGCCTTCCAGAGCGGGTCGAGCCCGGCGCGCACCTGCTGGCTCAGCTCGGCCTGCCCGGCGTGACTGGGCTTGACCACGCCGTTGGTGATGCCGTCGATGACGACCTTCTGCAACTGCTCGGGCTTGAGCGTCGGGTTCGTCTTGGCCAGCGTCTCCGCGGTGAGCTGCGACTGGCGCGGCGGCGGGAAGAACTGGGCCAGCTTGGCCGAGTTGGTGGGGTTCGTCAGGAAGGCGAGGAAGTCCGCCGCCGCGTCCGCGTTCTTGCTCTTCTTCATCACGCCGACGCCGGCCTGGCCGACCACCGAGTAGTTGCCCTTCGGCCCGGCCGGCAGCGGCACCAGGTCCCAGCCGAAGCCGTCCGGCTTCAGCAGCGAGGCGCGGGAGATCTGGGTGACCGTCATGGCGGCGTCACCGGCGAAGAAGTCGGCGGTCGTACCCGGGCCGGGCAGCGCCTTGCCGGTGAAGATCGCCTTGTGCAGGGTGGTCATCGCCTCGACCATCTCCGGGGCGGCGAAGCCGCAGGACTTGCCGTCCTCGCTCCACGCCTGGGCGCCCCAACCGGTCCAGAGGGTCGACAGGTTGTCCCAGCCCTTGTAGTCGAAGTCGCGGATCACCAGGCCGGCCTTGCCGCTCGACGCGGCGGTGGCACCGGCCGCGGCCAGCGCGTTGTCCCAGTTCCACTGCCCGGCGGCGATCAGCTCGGCCGGGGTCTTCTGCCCGGCCTTCTTGAGCATGTCGGTGTTGACGAAGACGCCGAACGGCGAGGTGGAGAACGGGTACGCGTACAGCTTGCCCCCGTCCTGCCAGAGCTTGAGGGTGGCGGGGGAGATGTCGTCGTACTGGTAGCCCTCGGCCTTCTTGAGCTTCTCGTCCAGCGGCAGCAGCGCGCCGGAGGCGACGAAGTCGGGGGCCGAGTTCTCGAACACCCAGGCCAGATCGGGCGCGTTGCCGCCGGCGATCTGGGTGGTCAGCGTCGTGGTGTAGTTCTCGAACGGCAGCGGGTCGAACTTGATGGACGCGACGTCCGGGTGGCTCTTGCGGTACTCGTCGGCGATCTCGTTGAACAGCTTGAGGTGCGCCTCGTTGGCGGACCAGACGGTCATCCGCAGGTTGGCGGGACCCTTGTCCGCGGCCTCGTCACCGCCGCCGCAGGCGGACAGCGCGAGGACGCCGGCCAGTGTCGCCGCGACACCGCGCACAGCCTTTCCCAATCTCATGATCTTCTCCTCTTCGGGGGTGTTCAGTAGCCCGCGACCTGGGGCCAGCGCATCTCCACGCCGGCTGCCGAGAGGCGGTCCTGGAAGTCGGCCAGCAGGCGGGGGGTGCCGCGGACCGCGCGCGGGGACTCGCCCCGGGCCAGACAGAAGTCGGCGAGCAGGCCGGCGACCTCGCCGACGTTCCACTCGACCGGGTGCAGCCGGTAGCTGCCGTTGGTGATGTGGGTGGTGCCGATGTTCTTGCCGGCCGGGAGCAGGTTCTCGACCCGCTGCGGGATCAGCGCGCCCAACGGGATCTCGAACGGGCACGACCCGACGTCGATGTAGTTGTCGCCACCGGTGGAGGGGTGCAGGTCGATGCGGTACATCCCGACGCCGATCGAGTCCGGGTAGGCGACCGCGCCGTGCTCGCCGCGTACGGCCAGCGACAGGTCCTGCTCGACGACCGTGTACTCGGCCCGGATGCGGCGCGACTCCCGGATGTAGGGCGCCTGCGCCAGGCCGTCGCGGCTGCCGGTCACGTCGCCGCGCAGGCGCAGGCCGGGGAAGCCGGTCCCGCCGTCCGGCCGGGGCGCCTCGGTCTGCATCCAGTAGAGCACCGAGTACGACAGCTCGCGGGCCTTGCTCAGGTGCCACGACGCGTTCGGCACGTCGATGACCGGACTCTCGAAGTAGTCGATCATCGGCCAGTTCACCAGCGTGATGTCGCTGTCGTACGCGCCGTCGGTGAAGTTGCGCCGGGCGGCGATGCGCCGGAACGTCCAGAGGTTGCCGTCGCCGGGGTTGAGCCGTTGGTCGGCGTTGACGGCCAGCGGGTCGTCGTCCGGGTTGGGCGTGAAGCTGCGCTCGACGATCTCCAGGGTGCGCGGGTGCGGCGACCGCCAGGACAGCAGCCGGTCGCCCCAGAAGTCGGGCTTGTAGTCGCGCCAGAAGTCGTAGTTCGCCGGCCGCTCGATGGTGTGGTCGCCGTCGACGTGGTCGAGCGCGAAGCAGACGGAGACGGCCTGCATGTTCATCGGCTGCGCCTCGGCCGGCGCGCTGGGCTCGCCGGTGTCGGCCTGCGACTCGAAGCCGGTGACGTACTCGGTGCCGGTCAGCGGCAGCAGCTCGCCGGTCTCCGTCGCGTCCAGGATGTACGGCGCGACGAGGTCGATCCGCTCGTCCCGGTCGCGGTGCGCGACGGTCACCCCGACCACCCGGTCCCCGTCGGTCTCCGCGGCGACCGGCCGGTACGGCTGGAGCACCGTCAGCCGGCCGGAGCCGAGGAACGGCGCCAGCATCTGCTCGATGACGGCGACGGCCACCCGGGGCTCGTGGCAGACCCGGCTCACCCAGCCGGCTCCCGGGTTGAGGTCGGTCCAGGCCCGCGACCGCTCGGTGAGCGGGTAGTGCCGGCGGTAGTAGTCACGGATCCCGGTGCGCAGGGCCCGGTAGCTCGCGGTGGCTCCGAACTGTTCGATCCAGGAGTGCTCGTCCGGCGGGACGGCCTGGCTGGTGAGCTGCCCGCCGAGCCAGTCGAACTCCTCGGTCAGGATGACCGACCGGCCGGCCCGGGCCGCGGCGAGCGCCGCCGCCACCC
>NZ_WAAS01000096.1:0-22137 GCF_008806585.1 Micromonospora sp. AMSO12t | reverse complement strand
ACGACTCAGCTCGACAGCGTCGCGCGACCCTTCCGCCGCGGACCGGCTCGGCGGCCACACCGCAGCGCGGAGCGCGGAACCGCCCGTCACCGGGCCGGGCGCTCGCGTGACCGACCGCAGCCGGCCGGTCGCACCGCGCCCTCAGGCCGGCACGGCGTGGTCCGCCTCGAACCGCTCCCGGGTGAGGAACGCCAGCTGGGCCCGCTTGTCGGGCATGTCGATCTCGTCGGCGAAGGTGAAGCCCTCCCGCCGCAGCCGGTCGAGCGCGCGCTCGTTGCGGACGTCGGGCTCGACGACGATCCGGAGCCGGGTGGGGTCGGCGAACAGGTAGCGGGCGAGGGCGGGGCCGATGGCGGTGGTGAGGCCCTTCGGCGGGCGCCTCCCGGGAGCGAGCAGCAGGTGCATGCCGACGTCGCCGGGCCGCACGGTGTAGCGCTCGCCGACCGGGTCCGCCTCCGGCTGGTAGGTCTGGAACAGGCCGATCGGCGCGTCGTCGAGCATGACCAGGTATGCGTGGTGGGTGTCGAGGCCGTCGACGAACTCGTAGATCTCCCGCACCTCGTCGACCGAGTGCGAACCCATGCCCCAGAACGCCGCCCGGGGCTCGGTCACCCAGCCGTGCACCAGCTCCGCGTGGGCCTTCGGGTCCAGCGCGACGAGCGACAGCTCGCCGAAGCCGGGGATGTTCTCCTGATATGTCACGGTGTCGCGTCTCCTGGTTCTGGGGTGAGTTCTCGCCAGTCGGTGACCACCGGAACCAGCTCGCCGCCGGCCCACAGTGGCAGTTGGTCGTCGAAGTGCGGGTCGCCGGGGCGCCCGGACGCGCCGAAGGGGACGATCCAGCGGCTCTCGGCGGGGTCGGTCAGGTCCCACACGTAGCGGGCCACCGGGCCCCGCCAGCACGCGTCGGACACGCCGGGCACGCTCGACGTGGCCAGCACGCAGTCGGCGTCGCCGGCCAGCTCGACCCGCTCCCGCATGCCCCGTACCGCCTCGTCGGTGGCCGCCGCCACGCCGAGGTGGACGGGGTGCAGCACGTGCCGCCGGCCCCACGGCCCCGGCGGGTCGCCCGCCGCGACGTCCTCGAGCGCCCCGGCCGCCACGGGACCGATCTCGCCGCCGAGGCGGTGCAGCCCGGTGGCCACCCCCTCCAGGGCGTGGCCGATGCGGGACAGCGGGTCGGTCCACGGCGCGAACAGGCCGTCGAACGCGCTCGGGGCGTCGCGCAGCGGACGCAGGCACGGGTGGTCGTACAACCTGCGGGCCAGAGCCGCGCGCCAGGCGGCCCAGGCGCCGGCGTCGGCGCTGTCGGCCCGCATGTCCCCGTCCCACGTGGTCAGCCGGTCCCGCAGCCGCCGGGCCGGCCCGCTGAGCCCGCCGGGGTCGACCCGGCCGAGCAGGCCGCGCAGCGCCCCGGCCGCCAGCCGGGTGTCCATGTGTACGGCCTCCGCCCGGGCGCCGTCGGCGAGCAGGGCGCGGATGCGGCGGGCCCGGTGCGGCGGGGCGAAGCCGGTGCCGAGGTCCGCCACGTCGGGGCGGCGGTCGTTGGCGCAGACCGCGAACCCGTCGACGGCGGTGCGTCGCGGCTCGGCGTAGCCGCCCTGCCACCGGTACCGGGGATCGTCGCCGGGCACCGGCTCCCGGCGGCACCGGTCGTCGCGGAGCGGGACGAGGCCGGCGACCAACTGGTGGACCGTTCCGCGCCGGTCGGCGACCAGGACGCTGTTGACCGGCTCGACCCAGTCGCGCAGCGCGTCGGCGACATCGTCGGCGCTGCGGGCGCGCAGCAGCGGCAGCAGCGCGTCGAAGCCCAGGCGCTGCTCGACCCGGCTGGGGGTACGCAGGCTGATCGCCTCGCCGGTGTTCCGGTCGTGGTCGACGACCGGCCCGCGCGGCGTCTCGATCACCTCGACGGACTCCGCTTCGCCGCCGCGGACCTCGATCCGCTCGACGTGCCGGTGCGCCGGCACCCAGCCGTCCGCCTCGCGGACCAGCACCCGGTCGCCGTCGCGGCGCAGCTGTTCGCGGTAGAGGTCCTGGTAGTCGGCCATCGCGTTGGTGACGGCCCAGGCGACCTCGCCGGCGTGTCCGAAGTGGGGGAGGCCGGGCACGCCGGGGAACGCGAAGCCGAACACGTCGAACTCGGGGCAGGCCAGGCGCACCTGGTGGTAGATGCCGGGCAGTTCGAGGATGCGGTGCGGGTCGCCGGCGATGACGGGCGCCCGTCCGGTACCGGGGTCCCCGGGCACGGCCCAGGCGTTGCTGCCCGACCCGTCGGGGCCCTCGACGGCGAACAGGTCCGTCGCGGACGGGCCGAGGGTGGCGGCGACGTGGGCGTGCCACAGCTTGTTGGGGAAGGTGGAGAAGAGCACGTGCTGGACGAGGAAGACCCCCAGCGGCGACCACGGCCGCCACCGGCCCGGGGCGCAACCGACCGCCGCGAACTCGGGTGCCGCGGCGGCGCCCTCGGCGAGTCCCTCGTTGACCCCGTCGACGTAGGCGCCGACCCACTGCCGGGTGGCGGGGGCGAGCCGCTCGTAGCAGCGCCGGGCGGTGTCGTCGAGGCGGGCCCGGCGGGCGAAGCGGTCCCAGGCCAGCTCGGCGGGGCCGACCCGCTCGGCGAGCCGGCCCTCGGAGCGCCACCGTTCCACTTCGATCTGCCAGGCCCGGTCGACGGCGGCGACCCGGCCCTGCAACCGGGCGAGGCCGTCGACGCTGTCGGCGCTCAGGTGCGGCACACCCCACCGGTCGCGATGGACGCCGGTCATCGTCGCGCCGGGCGGATGGGCGGTCGTCCCGCCTGCCACAGGAATGTCAACTTAGGCTACCCTCCCCTAACTGAGGCAGACCTTACCTGGAGGGGTGCGTGAAGCGAAACTGGGAAGCCCTGGTGCTCAAGGCGATGGGCGGCCGCGAATTCCGGCTGACCGTGCTCGGCACCGAGGCCGTCGGCGAGCGCTACCGTCGACTGCGCATGGACGGCGGCGGGCTGCTGGAGGCGTGCGGCGTGCACCCCACCATGTGGGTGCGGCTGTGGTTCGACAACGACGGCAAGCCGCACCAGCGCGCGTACACCCTCGTCGATCCCGACCCGGAGACCGGCCGCTTCGACCTGGAGTTCGCCATCCACGACGGATGCGCCGCCCGGTGGGCCGCCGCCGCCCAGGTCGGCGACACCATCGAGGCCACCGTGCAGGGCACCGCCTTCAACCTGCCGGACCCCGCCCCGCAGCACCTGTACCTGGTGGGTGACGCCGCCTCGCTCCCGGCGGTGAACAGCCTGCTCGCCGCGTCCCCCGACACCCCGGCGACGGTCTGGCTGGAGTACGCCCACGAGGGTGAGAAGGAGCTGGCGCCGCGCGCCCACGCCAGGCACCAGGTCACCTGGGTGCCGCGCCGCGACGAGGGTCAGCACCTGGTCGAGACGGTCTGCGCGGCCCTGCCCGCCGCCGAGGACGCCCACTACTGGGTGGCCTGCGAGGCGGCCAGCACGCGCGGCATCACCAAGCACGTGCGGCGGAACCTGGGCGTCGGCAAGCACCAGCTCACCTCGCTGGCCTACTGGAGCGCCCGGTGAGAGGTCGGCTCGGCACGCTGACCGCGCTCTACGTCACGCAGTACCTCGGCATCGGCTTCATCACCGTCGGGCTGACCGCCATCCTGCGCGACGGCGGCACCTCCCTCGACACGCTGGCGCTGTTGCAGTTCGTCGGCCTGGTCTGGCCGATCAAGTTCCTCTGGGCGCCCGTCCTCGACCGGTACGGCTCCCGCCACCGTGGTCACTACCGGTCCTGGCTGCTGGTGCTCCAGGGCGGCCTGGTGCTGGCCCTGCTGGCGCTGCTGCCGTTCGACCGCCCGGCCGCGCAGCTCGGGCCGGTCGTCGCGATCTGCGTCGCGTACGTGTTCCTCTCCGCGACGCAGGACATCGCCGTCGACGCCGTCGCCGTCCGGCTGCTCTCCGAGCGCTCGCGGGGCACCGGCAACGGCATCCAGGTCGCCGCGAGCTACGTCGGCAACCTGCTCGGCGGCGGCGCCTGCGTGGTCGTCTACGACCGCTTCGGGTGGGCGCCCGCGATCCTGCTGCTCGCCGCCCTGACCGCCGTCGGCCTGCTGGTGGTGTGGCGGTTCCGCGAGCCGGACCGCACCGACCGCGTCGAAAGCGCCGGTGCGGCGTACCGGGCGCTGCTGTCGGTGCTGAGCCAGCCCGGCTGCCGCCGGTGGACCTTCGGCGTGGTGCCGCTGGTCTACATCGGCGCGGGCGCGACGTACGCCCTGGTGACGCCGGCCCTGGTGGACGCGGACTGGTCCCTGGCGCGCATCGGCGTGGTGACCGGCGTGGTGACCAGCCTGCCGGCCATCGTGGCCGGTCTGGTCTCCGGGGCCGCGATCGGCCGGTTCGGGCGGGGCCGCGTGCTCGTCGCCGGGGGAGTGGCGCTCGCGCTGTCCACGGCGATGCTGCTGCCGTTGCTGAACGGCCGGGCTCCGCTCGCCGGGACGATCGCCGCGCTCTGCTGCTTCATGGCCGCCTACACGATCGCCAACGTCGTGCTCTACACGGTCAACATGGACTACTCCCGGCCCGGCACGGGCGGTACGGACTTCACGGTGCTGTCGTCGTTCGGGCTGGTCTGCTCGTTCGTGGCGGCCTCCGTCGCGCTGGCCGCGGCCGAGGTGTTCGGCTATCCCGCGGTCGCGGTCGCCTCCGTCGTCCTGGTGGCGCTGGGCGTCGCGCTGGGCCTCGGGCACCAGCGGCGGTTCCCGCCCCGATCCGTTGTGGCGCCGGGGGAGCGCGAGTTGTCGAAGGTGTCCGGCTGAGTGATATCGCTCAATGTGGGCAACGATGTTGACACATCCTTAGGTTAGGGTAACCTAAGCTCGCTCGATCACCGACTGCGGGCGGATGGTGACGTCCCGCCATCCCGCCGTACCGTCCATTCCCGACCGTTGAGGACCCGCATGAGCCTGCCCGGATCCACCGTCCAGGTGCCTTCGACCGGGGTGACCCCCGCCTCCGACGGCGCCCGCGCCCACCTCTTCACCGCCGGCACGGTGGAGGACTACCGGCGCGTGCTGGCCGAGGGGATCGGCCGGGTCGCGACCCGGATGGCCGAGGTGGACCGGCCGTTCACCGGCGTGACACCGGACGAGCTGGTGCCGCGGATCGCCGGCATCGACCTGGACCGGCCGCTGGGCGACAGCGGCGCCGCGCTCGACGAGCTGCACGACGTCTACCTGCGCGACGCCGTCTACTTCCACCACCCCCGCTACCTCGCGCACCTCAACTGCCCGGTGGTGATCCCCGCGCTACTCGGCGAGGCGGTGCTCAGCGCCGTCAACTCCTCGCTGGACACCTGGGACCAGAGCGCCGGCGGCACCCTGATCGAGCGTCGGCTCATCGACTGGACGGCCGACCGGATCGGGCTGGGGCCGGCCGCCGACGGCATCTTCACCAGCGGCGGCACCCAGTCCAACCTCCAGGCGATGCTGCTGGCCCGCGAGGAGACCTGCGCGAACCTGGTCGGCCGGGCGACCGAGCGGCAGTCCCGCCCGGAGCTGCTGTCGCGACTGCGCATCCTCACCTCGGCGGCCGGTCACTTCAGCGTGCAGAAGGCGGCCAAGCTGCTCGGCCTCGGCGCCGACGCGGTGGTCACCGTGCCCACCGACGCCGACCGGCGGATGCGCACCGCCGACCTGGCCCGGGAGATCGCCCGGTGCCGGGAGGAGGGGCTGGTGGTGATGGCCGTCGTGGCCACCGGTGGCACCACCGACTTCGGCACCATCGACCCGCTGCCGCAGATCGCCGACATCTGCGCCGCCGCCGGCGTGTGGCTGCACGTCGACGCCGCGTACGGCTGCGGGCTGCTGGTGTCGCCGACCCGGCGGCACCTGCTCGACGGCATCGAGCGGGCCGACTCGGTCACCGTCGACTACCACAAGTCGTTCTTCCAGCCGGTCAGCTCCAGCGCGCTGCTGGTGCGCGACCGGCGCGTGCTGCGGCACGCCACCTGGCACGCCGACTACCTCAACCCGGCGCGGATGGTCGAGCAGCGCATCCCCAACCAGGTCGACAAGAGCATCCAGACCACCCGCCGATTCGACGCCCTCAAGCTCTGGCTGACCCTGCGGATCATGGGGCCGGACGCGATCGGCGAGCTCTTCGACGAGGTGGTCGACCGGGCCGCCGCCGCGTGGCAGCTGCTCAGCGGGGACCCCCGCTTCGAGGTGGTGACCCGCTCGCAGCTGAGCACCGTGGTCTTCCGCTACCTGCCGGCCGCCGCCGGCCGGGAGGTCGTCGACGACGCCAACCTGTACGCCCGCGAGGCGCTGGCCGCCTCCGGCGCCGGGCTCGTCGCCGGTACCAAGGTCGACGGCGCGCACTACCTCAAGCTCACCCTGCTCAACCCCGAGACCACGATGGACGACATCGCCCACGTCCTCGACCTCCTCGCCGAACACGCCGGCTGGTACGCCCAGACCAGGACCACCGCCGAGCTGTCCTGCCCCGTCGGCTGACGATCCGCCCCCCGCTCTGGAGAACCGCATGTCGACGCACGACTTCATCGCCGTCGGGCTGGGCCCGTACAACCTGGGCCTGGCCTGCCTGACCGAGCCGATCGACGAGCTCGACGGAATCTTCCTGGAGGCGCGGGACGCCTTCAGCTGGCATCCCGGGATGCTGCTGGAGTCGACCCGGCTCCAGACGCCGTTCATCGCCGACCTGGTCACGCTCGCCGACCCGACGTCGCCGTACTCCTTTCTGAGCTACCTGAAGGAGTCCGGGCGGCTGTACCCGTTCTACATCCGGGAGAGCTTCTTCCCGCTGCGCAGCGAGTACGACGACTACTGCCGCTGGGCCGCCGGCAAGCTGGGCGGCGTCCGGTTCGGGCAGCAGGTCACGGCGGTCGAATTCGACCCGGCCGACGAGCACTACACCGTCACGGCCACGGTGGCGGCCACGGGCGGGTCGGTCACCTACCGGGCCCGGCACCTGGTGCTCGGCACCGGCACCCCGCCGTACGTGCCGGACGCCTGCGCGGGGCTCGGCGGCGACGCGATCCACAACTCGCAGTACCTGGAGCACCGGGCGGCGCTGCGCGCGAAGCGGAGCATCACCGTCGTCGGCAGCGGGCAGAGCGCGGCCGAGATCTACCACGACCTGCTCGGCGACATCGACACGTGGGGCTACCAGCTCAACTGGGTGACCCGTTCGCCCCGGTTCTTCCCCCTCGAATACACCAAGCTCACCCTCGAGATGACCTCGCCGGACTACGTGGACTACTTCCACGCCCTGCCGGAGCCCACCCGCTACCGGCTGGAGTCCGAGCAGAAGGGGCTGTTCAAGGGCATCAACGCCGACCTGATCAACGAGATCTACGACCTGCTCTACGCCAAGAGCATCCCCGGCCCGGTACGCACCCGGCTGCTGACCAACACCGCGCTGACCACCGCCACCCACGACGAGGCGAGCGGGACGTACACGCTGGGGCTGCGCAACGTCGAGCAGGAGCGCGACTTCACGCTGGACACCGAGGGGCTGGTGCTGGCGACCGGCTACCACTACCGGGTCCCGGAGTTCCTGGAGCCTGTGCGCGACCGGATCCGCTGGGACGCGCACGGGCGCTTCGACGTGGCCCGCAACTACAGCATCGACCACACCGGCCGGGGCATCTTCCTGCAGAACGCCGGCACCCACACGCACAGCGTCACCTCGCCCGACCTGGGCATGGGCCCGTACCGCAACTCGTGGATCATCCGCGAGCTGCTGGGCCGCGAGCACTACCCGATCGAGAAGGGCATCGCCTTCCAGGAGTTCGGCGTGCCGGCCGGGGCCGCGTCGTGACCGAGGTCGTCCACCGCCGCGCCGACGGCCGGCTCGGCGAGTTCGCCCTGCGTACGCTCGACCCGGACGCCGACGCGCCGCTGCTGCACCGTTGGGTGACCCACCCGAAGGCGGCGTTCTGGCTCATGCAGGACGCCGACGTGGCCCGGGTCGCCGAGGAGTACCGGCGGATCGCCGCGCACCCGCACCACGACGCGTTCCTCGGCCTGCACGAGGGCCGACCGGCCTTCCTCGCCGAGCGGTACGACCCCGCCCACGTCGAGCTCGTCGGCCTGTACGACGCGGCCGACGGCGACGTCGGCATGCACTTCCTCTGCGCGCCCGCCGACGCCCCCGTGCACGGCTTCACCCGGGCGGTGATCACGACGGTGATGGCGTGGCTCTTCGCCGACCCGGCCACCCGCCGCGTCGTCGTGGAGCCCGACGTGCGCAACACGGCGGTGCACGCGCTCAACGCGGCCGTCGGCTTCACCGTGGTGGGCCCGATCCGCAAGCCCGAGAAGGACGCGCTGCTCAGCGTCTGCACCCGTGACCAGTTCCACGCCGCAACCCGAGGAGACGTGCCCGCGTGAACCCGCTCGCATCCGTGGCCCACCTGACGCCCGCCAACTGGGCGCACGCCAACCGGCTGCTGGTCCGCAAGGCGCTGGCCGAGTTCGCCCACGAGCGCCTGCTCGCGCCCGAGCCGCTCGACGCGGACCAGGCGGCATCCTTGACGGGGGAGCGGCGGTACCAGGTGCGCGGCGACGACGGCGAGGTCGTCTACCGGTTCACCGCGAGCCTGCTGGCCCTGGACCACTGGCGCATCGACGCCGACAGCATCACCCGCCACCGCGGCGACGCCGAGCTGCCGCTGGACGCCCTGGAGTTCTGCCTCGACCTGCGCGGGGCGCTCGGGCTGAGCGACCAGATCCTCCCCGTCTACCTGGAGGAGATCAGCTCCACGCTGGCCAGCACCGCGTACAAGCTCGACAAGCCGGCGGTCAGCGCCGCCGAGCTCGCCGACGCGGACTTCCAGGCCATCGAGACCCAGATGACCGAGGGCCACCCGGGCTTCGTCGCCAACAACGGCCGCATCGGCTTCGGCATCGACGAATACCGGGCGTACGCCCCGGAGGCCGGCCGCCCGCTGCGGCTGCTCTGGGTGGCCGGGCACCGCGACCGGACGAGCTTCAGCTGTGCCGCCGACCTCGACTACGACACCCTGATCCGCGCCGAGCTCGACGAGGAGACCCGCGCCGGGTTCGCCGACACCCTGACCGGGCTCGGCCTCGACCCGGCCGACTACCTGCTCATCCCGGTGCATCCGTGGCAGTGGTGGAACCGGATCTCCGTCACGTTCGCCGCCGAGGTGGCGCAGCGCCGGCTCGTGTGCCTCGGCCCCGGCCCCGACGAATACCTCGCCCAGCAGTCCATCCGCACCTTCTTCAACGTCACCGACCCGTCCCGGCACTACGTCAAGACCGCGCTGTCCGTGCTGAACATGGGCTTCATGCGGGGGCTGTCGGCCGCGTACATGGCAGCCACCCCGGCCATCAACGACTGGCTCGCCGAGCTGATCGACGGCGACGAGGTCCTCAAGCGCACCGGGCTGACGATCATCCGCGAGCGGGCCGCCGTCGGGTACCGGCACCTGGAGTACGAGGCGGCGACCGACCGGTACTCCCCGTACCGCAAGATGCTGGCGGCCCTGTGGCGGGAGAGCCCGGTGCCCGCGCTGGAGCCGGGCCGGCGACTGGCCACCATGGCGTCCCTGCTGCACACCGACCGCGAGGGCCGCTCGTTTGCCGCCGCGCTCATCGCCCGGTCGGGGCTGGCGCCGCAGGTGTGGCTGCGCCGCTACCTCGACGCCTACCTCACCCCGCTGCTGCACAGCTTCTACGCCCACGACCTGGCGTTCATGCCACACGGCGAGAACGTCATCCTCGTCCTGGACGGCGGGACGGTCGAGCGGGCGATCTTCAAGGACATCGCCGAGGAGATCGTGGTGATGGACCCGGAGGCCGACCTGCCCCCGCTGGTCGAACGGGTCAGGGCCGACGTGCCGGAGGACATGAAGCTGCTCTCCATCTTCACCGACGTCTTCGACGGCTTCCTGCGCTACCTCAGCGCCATCCTCGTCACCGAGGGCGTCCTCGACGAGGAGACCTTCTGGCGGACGGTCGCCGGGTGCGCCGCCGACTACGCCGACAGCGTCCCGCACCTGGCCGAGCGGCTGCGGCGCTACGACCTGTTCGCCCCGGAGTTCGCACTGTCCTGCCTGAACCGGCTCCAGCTGCGCAACAACCAGCAGATGGTCGACCTCGCCGACCCGTCGGCCGCGCTGCAACTCGTCGGCACCCTGACCAACCCCATCGCCCGCTTCGCCCCGGCCGCCCGATGACGACGACGCTCGCGCCCCCCGCCGGGGCGCCGGCCGGCGGCGCGGACGGTCGGGTGCGGGGCCGGTGGCTGATCCTCGCCGTGCTCTGCCTCGCCCAGGTCACCGTGGTGCTCGACAACACGGTGCTGACCGTGGCGATCCCCGTGCTCACGACCGAGCTGGCCGCCAGCACCGCCGACGTGCAGTGGATGATCAACGCGTACGCGCTGGTCCAGTGCGGACTGCTGCTCACCGCCGGCAGCGCCGCCGACCGGTACGGTCGCCGCCGGATGCTGCTGGCCGGCCTCGTGCTGTTCGGGCTCGGGTCGCTGGCCGCCGGGCTCGCCCAGTCCAGCGGCCAGCTCATCGCGGCCCGCGCCGGCATGGGGATCGGCGGCGCGCTGCTGGTCACCGCCACCCTCGCGGTGGCGATGCAGGTCTTCGACGACGCCGAGCGGTCCCGGGCGATCGGCCTCTGGGCGGCGGCGAGCGCGCTGGGCTTCGCGGCCGGGCCGCCCTTCGGTGGGCTCGTCCTCGCCCACCTGCCGTGGGGGGCGATCTTCCTGGTCAACGTCCCGATCGTGCTGGTCTGCCTGGTGGCGGCGTGGGCGCTGGTGCCCGAGTCGCGCCAGCCGGCCGGCGGCCGCCTCGACCTGGGCGGGGTGCTGCTCTCCACGGCCGGCCTGACCGCGGTCGTCTACGCGATCATCGCCGGGCCGGAACACGGCTGGGCCGCCACCCCGGTGCTCGTCGCGGCGGTGACCGGGGTGCTCCTGCTCGCCGCCTTCGTGGCCTGGGAACGGCGGGTCGCCGACCCCATGCTGGACATGCACTTCTTCCGCAACCCCCGCTTCGTGGGCGCGGTCTCCGGCGTCGTCCTGATCACCTTCGGCGCCACCGGCGCGCTGTTCCTGCTCACCCAGCACCTCCAGTTCGTCCGCGGCTACCCGGCCTGGGAGGCGGGGCTGCGGATGATGCCGTTCGCGCTCTCCATCGTCCTGCTGAACGTGGGCGGCGTCGCCACGCGGGTGATCCACCGGCTCGGGCTGGCGTACTCGATCGCCCTCGGCATGACGCTGCTCGCCGCCGGTCTCGCCCTGATCACCCACGCCCCGTCGGACGGCTACGGGGTGCTGCTGCCGGGCCTGCTGGTGATGGGCGCCGGCTGCGCCGTGGCCAACCCGGCCATCGTCG
This sequence comes from Micromonospora sp. AMSO12t, assembly GCF_008806585.1. Lineage (NCBI taxonomy): Bacteria > Bacillati > Actinomycetota > Actinomycetes > Micromonosporales > Micromonosporaceae > Micromonospora > Micromonospora sp. AMSO12t. The sequence continues at coordinate 10,741 of NZ_WAAS01000096.1, read as the reverse complement.
AGGCCGTGATGAGCGCCATCCCGCCGGAGAAGGCCGGGGCGGGCGCGGGCGTGGACGGCACCATGACGGAGGTCGGCAGCAGCCTCGGCGTCGCCGTGCTGGGCGCGATTCTCAACGCCCGCTTCGCCGCGCTGCTGCCCGCCGCCGTGGCCGGCGCCGGCTCGTTCCCCGCCGCGCTGGCCGCCGCGCGCAGCGAGTCGGAGCGCGCGCTGGTCTCCGACGCGTTCCGCTCCGCCCTGGAGACCGGGCAGACGGTCGGCGCCGTGGCCGTCTTCGCGGGCGGCTGCGTGGCCGCCGCGCTGCTGCGCCGCGCCGAGCGGGCCGGCTGAGCGCCGACCCGACCCGCCCCGTTCCGCTCCGCCAGCCGACGGTGCCGCGGGGAAGGGCTCGTCGCCGCGCAGGTGACCGACGCCGCCGCCAGCCGCGGCGTCGGCGTCCGGCCCGACCGCGTCGACGTCCGGGGCCGGACGGTGCCGGCGTCAGGGCCGGACGGTGCCGGGGCCTGGCCCGACCGTGTCGACGTCAGGGCCGGCGGAGCGTCCGCAGTGCGCCGGCCCAGGCGACCACCTCGTCGAGCATGGTGTTGAGGGCCTGCTCGTGGTGCGCCGCCGGCCGGAAGTCACGGAAGTTGACGAAGTCCGTCGTCAGGGAGAGCGCGACCTGGGACCGGACGTCGGCCACGCCGAGCTGCCCGAGCACCAGCCGCAGGTGCTCCGCCGCCCGCGTGCCGCCGTGCACGCCGTAGCTGACCAGGCCGGCGGAGGCGTGCTGCCACTCCTTGAACAGGAAGTCGACGGCGTCCTTCAGCGCGCCCGGGATCGAGTGGTTGTACTCCGGGGTGACGAAGACGAAGCCGTCGAACCCGGCGATCGTCGACGCCCAGCGGCGTACGGCGGGGCGCCTCGACGGCGCCATCGACGGCGGCAGCACCTCGTCGAAGTGCGGCAGGTCGTGGTCGGCGATGTCGACCAGCTCGACCGTGGCGTCGCCCCGCTTGGCGGCGACGTCGGTCACCCAGCGGGCCACGGCGTCGGCCTTGCGGCCGGGCCGCGTGCTGCCGACGATGACACCGATCCTGACCATGGCTGATCTCCTCTACAGGGTGGGTACGGAACGCACGGGGGCCGGCGGGCCGGTCAGGCCACGGGCCAGCTCCACCGCGCCGTGCAGGGACGACAATCCGCCCAGGGCGGCGGCCCGCACCGGTGGCGCCGGCCGCCCGGGCCGGCCGGCGGCGCGGGCCCGCTCGGCGACGAGCGGCACGAAGTCGGGCAGGCCGGCGGCGAACCCGCCGCCCACGATCGCCAGCGCCGGGTCCAGCAGCTCGCCGAGGCTCACGACCGCCGCCGCCAGCGCCCGGCAGCTCGCGTCGACCGCCTCCACCGCCCACGGCCGGCGCTCGTCGAGCCCCGCCCGCAGGTCGTCGAAGCTCACCTCGGCGCCGCGGCCGGCGCCCGCCCGGCGCAGGGTGGCCGGGCCGGACGCGATCGACTGGAGACAGCCGCGCCGGCCGCAGTCGCAGCGCTCGCCGTCGAGGGCGACGACCATGTGACCGATCTCGGCGGAGGAGCGGCCGGGCACCGAGCGCCCCGCCAGCACCACGCCGCCGCCGATCCCGGTGCCGACGCCCAGGTAGACCACGTCGTCCCGGCCGGCGTGCCGGGCCTCGGCCAGCGCGGCGAGGTCACCGTCGTCGGCGACGGCCGTCGCCACGTCGGGGAAGAGGCGGCGCAGCGCACCGGCGAGGTCCAGCCCCGCCCAACCGGGCCGGCCGGGCCAGGTGGTGACGGTGCCCGCCGGGTCCGTGGTCGCCGGCATCGCCACCCCGACCGCACCCACCGGTCCCCACACCTCGCGTAGCCGGTCCGCCTCGGCGGCCAGCGCGGCCAGGTCCGCGGCCGGGTCGGCGCCGCGTGGCCAGCGGAAGGTCCGGTCGTACGCCGGCCGTCCGGGCGCCTCCGCGCGCAGCGCCACCTTGGTGCCGCCGACGTCGACACCGAGCACGCCGTCGCCCCGCTGCGGACCGGTCACGCCCGCGCCTCAGCCCTCAAGCACGTGCAGGACCACGAGCGCGACGGCCGCCACCGCGAAGATCACCGGCGTCAGGGTCATCGGGGCCGGGTCCTTCGCGCGGGCGTGGTAGACCACCGCGCCCACCATCTGCAGGGCGAGGCCGATCGCCGCCGCGATGCCCAGCGGCGCCCAGAGCAGGCCGAGCAGCAGCCCGGCGACCGCGGCGAGTTCCAGCACCCCGAGCAGGCGCGTCAGCCCGGGCGAGACGCCGAGGTGGTCCATCCGCTCGCGCATCTGCGCCTGCCCGGTGAGCTTCGGCACGGCGGTGCCCAGGAACACCGCGGCGAGGATGAGGGTCAGGACGAGGATGGGAATGTGCACGTGATGTCCTTCGGGAAGAGTCGGAACGTGCGGACGACCGTACCGCTGGCGCATCGACGCCGATCGGGCCGGACGGCGCGGTGGCGGGTCGTCATCGGACGGTCGCGGCGAGGGCGCGGGCGGCCAGGCGGTAGCCCAGCGACCCGAGCCCGACGATGACGCCGCTGGCCAGCGGGGCGATCACCGAGTCGTGCCGGAAGCTCTCCCGGGCCCAGACGTTGGACAGGTGCACCTCGACGAAGGGCCGGGGATAGTTGGCCAGCGCGTCGCGCAGGCTCCAGCCCGCGATCATCAGGGCGCCCGGGTTGACGATGGCGCCCACGGTGTCGTAGTTGTCCTGGATGGCGCGGATCATGGCGCCCTCGCAGTCGTGCTGCTCGGCCACCACCCGCCAGCCCCGTCCCGCGATCTCCTCGCCGACGGCCCGTTCGATGTCGTCCAGGGTGTCGGTGCCGTAGATCTCCGGCTCCCGTCGGCCGAGGATGCCCAGGTTCGGGCCGTTCAGCAGCAACACGTCCGACACGCTTCACCTCGCGGGGCGTGGCCCTGTCCCGACAAGGCCCGATGACTGGTCCACCGCAGTCTTACTACGCCCGCGACGCCGGGCGAACCGGCGGTGGCCGTGGCGCGGCGGACTAAGGGGTGGCTAGGGGCTGTTAGGGGCGGTGACCGCGCGTCCGCTTCGGTTACCGTCCTCCCTGCCGAAGCGACGCCGCCGACTCCAACGGAAGCGTCACCTACCTCGAACCGGCCATCGGCGCCCCGGTGCGCCCGGACCGCGTGCCGGCGGTACCCGGTCGTCCCGCCCGATGGTCCGGCGAAGCCCCTGGTCTGCCCGAGTTGGGAAGTGGGAAGTCATGAGTGGTCAGCCCTCGACGGTGTCGGAGTTCCCCGAGTGGCCGCAGTTCGGCGACGAGGAGCGCGCCGGACTGATCCGCGCCCTCGAACAGGGGCAGTGGTGGCGGATGGGCGGCAGCGAGGTCGACTCCTTCGAGAAGGAGTTCGGTGACTACCACGGCACGCCGCACGCGCTCGCCGTCACCAACGGCACCCACGCCCTTGAGGTCGCCCTGGAGGTGCTCGGCGTCGGGCCGGGCACCGAGGTGATCGTCCCAGCCTTCACGTTCATCTCGTCCTCGCTGGCCGCGCAGCGCCTCGGCGCGGTCGCCGTGCCGGTCGACGTCGACCTCGACACCTACTGCATCGACCCGGCCGCCGTCGAGGCTGCGATCACCCCCCGCACCAAGGTCGTCATGCCGGTGCACATGGCCGGCCAGTTCGCCGACATGGACGCGCTGGACAAGCTCGCCGCCGACGCGGGGGTGGCGGTGCTCCAGGACGCGGCGCACGCCCACGGCGCGCAGTGGCAGGGCAAGCGGGCCGGGGCGCTCGGCTCGGTGGCCGCGTTCAGCTTCCAGAACGGCAAGCTGATGACCGCCGGCGAGGGCGGGGCGGTGCTCTTCCCCGACGAGGAGCTGCGCGAGCGGGCGTTCCTCGTGCACAGCTGCGGCCGGCCCCGCACCGACCGGGACTACCTGCACGGCACCACCGGCTCGAACTACCGGATGGGCGAGTTCACCGCCGCCGTGCTACGCGCCCAGCTGTCCCGCCTGGACGAGCAGATCGCGCTGCGCGAGCAGCGGTGGCCGCTGCTGTCGAGCCTGCTCGCCGAGATCCCCGGCGTGGTTCCGCAGACCACCGACCCCCGTACCGACCGCAACCCGCACTACATGGCGATGTTCCGCGTCCCCGGGATCACCATCGAGCGCCGCCGCGCCGTGGTCGACGCGCTCATCGCCCGGGGCGTCCCGGCGTTCGTGGCGTTCCGGGCGATCTACCGGTGCGAGGGCTTCTGGAAGGCCGGCGCTCCCGACGAGTCGGTCGAGGCGATCGCGGCCCGCTGCCCCAACGTCGAGCAGATCCACTCCGACTGCATCTGGCTGCACCACCGCACCCTGCTCGGCACGGAGCAGCAGATGCACGAGATCGCCGCCGTGCTCGCCGACGTCCTCGCCGGATGACGGCCCTGCCCCCGGCCGCCGCGCCCGACCGACCGGTGCGGGTCGCGGTGGCCGGCCTCGGGTGGGCCGGGCGGGAGATCTGGCTGCCCCGGCTCGCCGCGCATCCGGGCTTCGAGGTGACCGCCGTGGTCGACCCGGAGCCCGGCGTACGCGACCGGGCCCGCGCCACCCACGACGTCCCGTCCGCGTACGCCGACGTCGACGACCTGCCCGCCGGGGCGGTCGACCTGGTGGTGGTCGCCGTACCGAACCACCTGCACGCCACCGTGGCGGTCCGGCTGCTGCGCCGGGGCGTACCGGTGTTCCTGGAGAAGCCGGTCTGCCTGACCTCCGCCGAGGCGACCCTGCTGGCCGACGCGGAACGCGACGGCGGCGCGGTGCTGCTGGCCGGCAGCGCCGCCCGCTACCGGGCCGACATCCGGGCCCTGACCGGGGTGGCCGCCGAGCTGGGCCCGATCCGGCACGTCGACGTGGCCTGGGTCCGCGCCCGGGGGGTGCCCGACGCGGGCGGCTGGTTCACCCGGCGCGACCTCTCCGGCGGGGGAGCGCTGGTGGACCTCGGCTGGCACCTGCTCGACACGGTGCTGCCGATGCTCGGCCCGACCCGGGTCACCCACGCCATCGGCAGCGTCTCCGACGACTTCGTCAACGACAGCGCCGCCCACGCCGCCTGGCGCAGCGACACCGGCGCCGGTGGTCGCGCCCCCGGGGACGTCGAGGACACCGCCCGGGGCTTCCTGCTCACCGCCGAGGGGACCTCGGTCGCCCTGCACGCCTGCTGGGCCTCGCACGAGTCGCTGGACCGCACCACCGTCACCGTGCACGGCGCCGCCGGATCGGCGACGCTGCGCTGCACGTTCGGCTTCAGCCCCAACCGGGAGCCGGCGCCGGTGCTGACCCGCACCCGGGACGGCGAGACCGTCCGGCTGTCGCTGCCCGAGGAGCCGATCGGCGCCGAGTACGACCGCCAGCTCGACGAGCTGCCCGCGCTGCTCGCCGACCCGGCGTCGCGGGGCGCGGCCGTCGCCGAGGCCCGCCGGACCATCGACATCATCGAACGGATCTACCAGTCCGCCCGGCCCACCGCGCCGGAGCGGCAGCACGCGCTGGCGGGCCATCGCGACCGGTGAGAACCACCGTCGGCCACACTCGCTTCCGGGAGCAGCCATGAGCCATCCATCGTCCACCGTCGAGGTGACCCCGCCGTCGCCGGGCCGCGGCCCGATCCGCGCGGTCGTGTTCGACCTCGACGGCGTCATCGTCGACAGCTCGGCCGTCATGCGTGAGGCGTTCAGCATCGCGTACGCCGAGGTGGTGGGCGACGGGCCGGCGCCGTTCGAGGAGTACAACCGGCACATGGGCCGGTACTTCCCGGACATCATGCGGCTGATGGGGCTGCCCCTGGAGATGGAGGAGCCGTTCGTCCGGGAGAGCTACCGGATGGCCCACCTGGTGCCGCTCTTCCCCGGCGTCCAGGAGACCCTGGAGACGCTGCACTCCCGGGGGATCCGGATGGCGATCGCCACCGGCAAGGCCGGCCCCCGGGCCCGCTCCCTGCTCGACCAGCTCGGCGTGCTGGGCCTCTTCGGTCAGGTGATCGGCTCCGACGAGGTGGCCCGCCCGAAGCCCGCCCCGGACATCGTGCTCCAGGCGCTCGGCCACCTCGACGTGCCGCCCGGCCAGGCGATGATGGTCGGCGACGCGGTCATCGACCTGCTCAGCGGCCGGGACGCCGGGGCGACCGCGGTGGCCACCACCTGGCACGGCGGGGACGTCGCCGCGCTGCTCGCCGCCGGCCCCGACCTGGTCGTGCACGCCCCGACGGAGCTGCTCGCGCACTGCCCGGCGGCCCTCGTCCACTGAGACCCGCCCGCCCGCTCCCCGTCGTGACGGGCGCGACCCGAACCTGTCGTGCACGTCCGGCCCGCCCTGAACAGGCGGGCCGGGACACCGTCCGGAGTCCCCGCCCGCCTGTCCGGTGTGCCCGGTCGGGTCGGTTCAGCCGTTGCGGCTGACCGGCGCCGTACCCACCACGTAGTTGGTGCCGACCTCGACGCTGTTGGGGATCTCGCGGCTGGTCTGGGTGTCGCAGTTGACGATGTTCCAGTGCAGGTGCGGGCCGGTCACGTTGCCGGTCGCCCCGGAGGTGCCGATCCGCTGTCCCTGCGCCACGCGGTCACCGTTGTTGATGATCGTGGCACTCAGGTGGGCGTACTGGGAGCACCGGTTGTTGCCGTGGTCGACGAGCGCCATGATCCCGCCGCCGCCCGCCCAGCCCTCGAAGCGGATGGTGCCCGCGGCGGACGCGAGGATCGGCACGCCCACCGGCATGCCGAAGTCGATGGCGTGCCGGTTGTAGACGTCGTTGTGGGAGAAGCTGCTGCCCGCCGCCTGGGTGATCGGGTAGGCGCGTCCGGCCGGGAACGGCAGCTTGAACTGGGCGGAGCTGCCGCAGGGCGGGACGACCGGGCCGTTCGAACCGGTCTCCAGGAATCCGTCGGTGAGCCACCCGCCGCCCGAGAGCTTGTTCCAGATGTTGGTGACGCCGGCGAAACCCTGGACGGAGTCCCCTCGGACGTGGCAGGTGATGGTGACGGTGTTGCCGTTGGGGACACTGCCGATCACCGCTGCGCTCACCGACGGCGCATTGCGGATGTTCAGCGGGAGTCCACTGGGTACGTACACCCTGACCTGGGCGGCGGCGTGTGCCGGCACAGCCGACAGGGCCACGGTCAAACAGGAGACCAGGACAGCGATCAGGGTCTGCGTTACGCGGCGCAGGGAAATCACCTCCGACTGGCCCGCCGGGGGCGGGCGATAGATCATCATCGACAGCGGTGATGCTAGCCCCGGCGGAAGCCGTGGCGATACACGTCGATAGGGGCCCCTGAAGCGCTCTCAGTGCGCGCCGTCGACGGCCCCGGGTCCGGCTTTCAGGAAGCGCAGCATGGCGGTGGCCAGGATCTCGGCGACGGGGGCCGGGACCAGGTCGGTGCGGATGGTGACGCGCAGGAGGGCGCCCCCGTTGCCGGGAAGCACCTCGGCGACGCAGGAACCCGACCACTCCCGGGCGTACGGCTCGACGACCTCCTCGGTCCGGCAGCCGGGCAGCTCCAGCGGCAGCACCACGTTGTCCTGGTAGGCGAACGAGGGCATGCTGTTGGCCACCTCGCGGGACATGCCGAGGACCGGGTCGACGGTCATCTCCACGAAGGAGACGTCCTGGGCGGCCATCAGCGCGTCCGCGGTGCGCTGGACCGCTCGGATCAGGTCCTTCTCCGGCCCGTCGAAACGGACCCGCAGGCAGTTGGAGGTGATCCTGCTCGTGAAGGTGGAGTCGAGGATCCGGCTGCCGCGCTGGGCGACGATCATCAGCAGGGCGATGTCGTCCTGCTGGTGGATGGTGCGCAGCGCCGAGGCGTAGGCGGCGGCGAAATAGGTGGAGCGGCTGAACCGCTGTTCGCGGGCGGCCCGGTCCCAGCGGTCCAGCACCTCCGGAGGGACGGTGACGATGTGCCCGGTCCGAGGGCCCCAGGTCGGGGTCTGCTCCAGCAGCGACTGCGGCCGGCCCTCGCCCTGGCGGGCGAGGCCGCGCAACTGCTCGCGCCAGTAGTCGCGCTGCGCGTCGAGGTCGGTGGCGGCCCGCAGTCGGGTGTGCTCGTCGTGGAACTGGCGCAGCGTGGGCGCGGGGCGGTCCCAGCCGGGCGCCCGGCCGGCCAGGCGGGCGGCGTAGGCGTGGCCGAGGTCGCGGACGAGCAGCGCGTGTGACCAGCCGTCGAAGGCGATGTGGTGGATGCCGATGCCGAACAGGATGCGCCCGGTCGACCTGTCGCGGATGAGCGCGGCCCGCCAGTTGCGGCCCTGGGTGTAGTCCAGCGGCTGCTGCACGGCCTCGGCGAGCTGGTCGAGGGCCTCCTGCTCGCTGGTGGCGTCGGTGAGCAGTCGCAGCTGCGGCATGCCCGGCTTCGGTGGGACGACGGCCACGGGGGGGTCCACCCGCCGGTAGCGGGCGTACAGCGCCTCGTGCCGGCGGTGCACGTCGCCGAGCGCCGCCATCAGCGCGCGCAGGTCCAGCTCGCCCTCGATCCACCAGGTGGTCGGGCAGACCAGGTCGAAGGGGAGCCAGACGAACTTGCCGACCGACAGGGTCAGCGGGACGGGCCCGGCCGGGCCGGGACGGCCGGTGACGGACGGTTCCGGTTCGGCCGGGGGACGGCGGGGCGCGGTGGTGAGCCAGTGCGCCAGGCCGTGCGGGGTGGGCGTGCGGTGGATCTGCGAGACGGGTACGACGACGTCGGCGGCCTCGTCGACGGCCGCGGCGACGGCGGCGGACTGCAGGGAGGTGCCGCCGAGGGCGAAGAAGCTGTCCCGCGTGCCGACCCGGTCGATGCCGAGGACGGTCGCAAACACTCCGGCCACGAGACGTTCCTCGTCGGTGGCGGCCTCCACGTAGTCCACGCCGAGGTCCGGGCGCTGCGGGCCCGGCTCCGGCAGCGCCCGCCTGTCGATCTTGCCGGTGCCGCCGACGGGGAACCGGTCGAGGACCATGATCACGGCGGGGACCATGTACGGGGGCAGCACACCCGAGGCGTGCTCCCGCAGCTCGGTCACGGCCGGCTTGCGGCCGTCCCGGCCGGTCACGTAGCCGACCAGCCGGGCGACGCCCCGGTCCTCGCGGCGGACGACCACGGCCGTGCCGACGCCCGGGTGCTGTTCGAGGACGGCCTCGATCTCGCCGAGCTCGATGCGGATGCCGTTGACCTTTACCTGGTGGTCCATCCGGGCGAGGATCTCCAGCGCCCCGGAGGCGTTCCACCGGCCCAGGTCGCCGGTGCGGTAGGCGACTCCGCCGCCGTACGGGTCGGTGACGAACCGTTGGGCGGTCAGCTCGGGTCGGTTGAGGTAACTGTCGGCGACCCCGGCGCCGGTGATGAGGATTTCGCCGGGCACGCCCATGGGGACGAGGTCGAGGTTGGCGTCGACGACACGGATCTGCCGGTTGGGCATGGGCCAGCCGATCGGCACGTACGCGCCGCTCCAGCCGGCCGACGCGTCGAACCACGTGCACGCCACGGCGGCCTCGGCGGGCCCGTACGCGTTGATCAGGCGCGCGCCGGCCGCGATCCACCGTTGCGCCATGCGCGGCGGAACGGGCTCCCCGGCGAGGGTCACGCAGGACATGCTCGGGCAGTCGGCCGGGTCCACGGCGGCGAGGTTGGTGGGCGGGCAGAACGCGTGGGTGGTCTCCTCCTTCGCGATCAGCTCCGTCAACCGGCGGGCGTCGAGCAGGTCGTCGCGGGAGCAGACCACGACGCGGGCGCCGGAGGTCAGCGCGGTGTAGATCTCGCCCAGGGCCACGTCGAAGACCGGCGCGCAGCAGTGCAGCATCCGGCTGTCCGGGCCGACCGCGCACTCGTCGCGCATCCAGGTGACGAAGTTCGTCAGCATGTCGTGGGTCAGCGCGACGCCCTTCGGCGTGCCCGTGGAGCCGGACGTGTAGATCACGAACGCCGGCCGGGAGGCGTCCACGACCGGCAGCTCGCCCGCTTCGGCCGCCTCCACGGCGGACCACTCGTCGTCGAGGGCGACCACCTTTACGCCGTCCGGGCGCGGGATGCGTGGGGCGACCTCGCCGACGGTGAGCACGACCCGGGCGCCGTGGTCGGCCAGCAGCAGCCGCATCCGCTCCGCCGGCCAGGACACGTCCATCGGCGTGTACGCGGCTCCCGCCCGCAGCACGGCCAGGGTGGCGACGAGGGTCAACATGCCGCGGTCCAGCGCCAGCGACACCACGTCCCCGACGCCGACACCGGCGGAGCGCAGGTAGCGGGCGAGCAGCTCCGAACGGCGTGCCAGTTCCGCGTACGTGACGACCTCGCCGTCGGCGACGCCCGCGACCGCGTCCGGCGTGCGGCGCGCCCACTCCAGCACCAGCTCGTGCAGCGGCTCGGCCGGCACCGGGCGGACCGGACCCCGGCCCCACGCGAGCAGCCGCTCCCGATCGGCCGCGCCCAGCAGCGGCAGCCCGGACAGCGGGACCTCGGGTTCCCGCACGCCGGCCGATAGCAGTGCCACCGTCTGGTTCAGCAGGCCCCGCACCCAGTCCGCGGAGAAGCCCTCCGCCGCGTGGTCCGCCCGCAGCCCGGACCCGTCCGAGGCCACGCTGACCACCAGGTCGACGTCCACCGTCTCCGGGCCCACGCCGGGCACCGGGCCGTCGACCAGGCCGACCGCCACCGGGCCCACCACACCCGCACCCGCCGCCGGCGCGGCCCACGCCGCACGCACCCGGCCCACCAGCTCACCGAACGCCGGATCGTCCGCCA
>NZ_WAAS01000095.1:0-22208 GCF_008806585.1 Micromonospora sp. AMSO12t | reverse complement strand
GGGGCGGGCGCTGGTCTCGGTGCGGCGGCTGACCGGCGGCACGAAGAAGGGCGTCTACCGGCTGACCCTAGACGACGGGTCCACCGGCGTCGCCTACGTCTGGCACCCGGGGGAGGACTACTGGCCGGCGGCGGCAGCGGCACCCGACGACCCGTTCGGGCACGCCACCGGGGCCGGCCTGTTCACCGCGGCGCACCGGGAGCTCACCGCCGCCGGGGTGCGGGTGCCCCGGCTCCTGCTGCGCCCCACCGCGACTCTGCTGCCGGGCGAGGTGGCCGTGGTGGAGCACGTCCGGGGCGGCACCCTGCACGACCTGCGCCGGCGCGACCCGCGCCGCGCCGGGTCGGTGCTGGCTCGGCTGGGCGACGCCGTCCGGAACATGCACGCCCGGCATCGCGACCGGTACGGCCGCCCGGGGTTCGACACTGCGACGGCGGGGCGGTCGGTGGAGCGGCTCGTCCTCGACCGGGCGCTGCGCGACCTGACCGAGGCCGCCGCCCGGGTCGAGCGGGTCGCGGCCGTGCGGGACCGCCTCGCTGACGCCCTGGCCGAGCGGTACGCCGCCGTGGCGCCCCGCTCCCGCCATGGACTGATCCACGGCGAACTGGGCCCGGACCACGTGCTGGTCGACGACCGGGACCGCCCGGTGCTCGTCGACATCGAGGGCACCATGTTTTTCGACGTCGAGTGGGAGCACGCCTTCCTCGAGCTGCGCTTCGGCGACGACTATCCGGCGCTGGCCGTGCCCGGTCTCGACGAGGACCGGCTGCGCCTCTACCGGCTCGCGACCTACCTCTCGTTGGTGGCGGGCCCGCTGCGCCTGCTCGACGGCGACTTCCCCGACCGGGCCGGCATGCTCGACATCGTCGCGCACAACACCACCCGGGCGCTGGACCAGCTCGCCTGAGCCGTCCTGGGCCGAGCCGGCCGGGCTACGTCTGAGCCGTCCGGGCCGAGCCGGCCGGGCTACGTCTGAGCCGTCCGGGCCGAGCCGGCCCGGCTACGTCCGGGCGGCCCGGACGGCCGACGCCTCGGCGCGGATCCGGGCCGAGGCGGCCGGGTCCCCCGCCAGGCGGTGCGCCTCGGCAAGGGTGTCGAGCCCGATGGCCAGCCAACTCCGCGAGCCCACCCGCCGCCACAGGTCCACGGCGGCCTGCGCTCGCCGGCGGGCCTGCACCGGGCGGCCGGCGGCGAGCTGCGCCTCCGCCAGCGCGTACGCCGCCGCCGCCTCGCCCCACAGGTTGCCGAACTCGCGGTAGGTCCACTGGCTCCGCGCCAGCAGTCGACGTCCCTCGCCGTGCTCGCCCTGGCGGACGAGGACGTCGCCGAGCCAGCAGTTGGCGTGGGTCGCGGAGAGCCGGTCGCCGAGGTCCTCGCTGATCGCGGCGGCCCGTCGGAAGCAGTCGGCGGCGACCGGGTACGCGCCGAGGGCGCGGTGGCTCTGCCCCAGGCACCGCAACGCCTGGGCCTCACCGGGCCGGTAGCCGGCGGCCCGGCTCACCCCCAGACACTCCTCGAACCGTTGCCGGGCGGCGTCGACCCGTCCCTGTTCCAGGTCGATGACGCCGATGCCGTTGGTGGCGTAGACGAGGCAGTTCACGTTGCCGGTGGCCCGAGCCAGCTCGACGGCCTCCTCGAAGTGACGCACCGCCGGGTCGTACTGGCCGAGCAGCCGGTGCACGTACGCCAGGCCGGCGGTGGCGCTGGCCAGGAAGGCGGGGTCCTCACCGTGGGCGAGCAGCAGGGCCTGTTCGAAGTGGCCCAGCGCCTCCGGGTACCGGTCCAGGACCGTGGTGAGCTCGCCGAGGCAGCGGTGGAGCGCGGCGGCGCTGCGCTGGTCCGCGGCGTGCAGCGCGACCTTGAGCGCCCGGCCCTGGAGCCGTTCCCACTCGTCGAAGTGGCTGCGGACCTGGAAGAACGTGGTCAGCCCGGCGGCCAGCCCGGCGGCGAGTCCGGCGGTTGGCCCGGCGGCCGGTCCGCTCCCGGCGTCGTCGAGCGCCTGGTCGACCAGGGCGGTGAGGAAGCGGCGCTCGTCGTCGAACCAGGCCACCGGATCGGCGACGAACTGGTCGGTGTCCGCCGCCGGGAGCCGCCAGGACACCAGGTGGGCCGGTGGACTGCCCTGGAAGTCCGCCTTCAGGGCGTCCGCGGTCAGGTCGGTCAGGTGCAGGCTCGCGCTGAGCAGCCGGGTGAGCGCCTCCGTCCGGCTCTGCCGTGGCACCTCCCGCTCCAGCAGTTCCCGGCCGAGCAGGCGCACGAGGTCGTGCAGGCGGTAGCGGAATCCGCTGGCACCGACCGCCCCGATCTCGACCAGGTGCACCTCCACCAGGTCGTCGAGGACGGCTTCCGCGTCGGAGAGGGTGGTGTCGAGCAGTGCGGCCAGCGTCCACGCGGCGAAGTCCGGCCCGGGCGACAGGCTGAGCATCAGCAGGGCCCGCTGCGCCGTCGGGGTCATTCCCCGGTAGGTGAGTTCGAGGCTGGCCCGTACGGCGACGTCACCGACGGCCAGTTCGTCGAGCCTGCGCTGCTCGTCGGCGAGCGCCTGGGCGACCCTGGTCAGCGGCCAGTGCGGTCGGGCGGCCAGCCGCGCCCCGGCCACCCACACCGCGAGGGGCAGACCGCCGCAGGTCTGCACGATGAACCGGGCCGCGGCGGGCTCCGCGGCGGCCCGCTCGCGACCCAACATCTCACCCAGCAGCGCAAGCCCTGCGGCCTGGTCGAGGGTGCCCAGGGACAGCCGGCGGCTGCCGAGGTCCGCCAGCGTGGTGCGGCTGGTGACGATGGCGGCGCACCGACCGCCGTTCGGCAGCAGGTCGGTGACCTGCCGGGTGCTCGCCGCGTTGTCCAGGATGATGAGCATCCGCCGCTGTGCAAGCAGGGTGCGGTAGAGGTGGATCCGGCTCATCAGGTCCGAGGGCACCGTGCCTCCGCGCACGCCGAGCGCGCGCAGGAAGGCGCCGAGGACCGTGCTCGGCTCCAGCGGTTCGTCGCCGAACCCGCCCAGGTCGATGTAGAGCTGGCCGTCCGGAAACTGCGCGGCGAGCAGGTGCCCGAGGCGTACCGCGAAGGCAGTCTTGCCGACGCCGGCCGGCCCGCTGACCAGCATGGTCACCGGCCCGGAGGCGGCCAGGTCCAGCAGCCGACGCGTCTCGGACAGCTCGCTGTCCCGACCGACGAACAACGGCAGGTCCGGTGGCAGGAGACAGGGGGCCACCTGCCGCGCGGCCGGCCCGTCCGGGCGGAGGCCGGCGTGCCTGTCCGGCTCGTCCCCGGCGGGTGCCGCCGGGGACGCGGCTCCCGGCTCGGCGGACGGGTCGGGATCCTGTCCCGGTGTGCCCACGGCCGACACGAAGTGGTCGGGCAGGGTCAACGCGCGGCGGGCTTCCACCCACTCCCGTACCGCCGCCGGATCGCCGCCGCAGGCCCGCACCAGGGCGGCGACCACCTCCTCCGACGGCAGCGAGACCCGGTTGAGCGAGGTCGCGACGGTGCTCGCCGGCAGCTGGTCCCCGGCCCTGCGCGCCCGCCGCTCCAGCGCCCGGTAGGAGAGCCGGGACCAGGCCTTGACGCCGCGCAGCCGGGCGACGAACTCTGCTGCCGTCCGTGCCGTGCCGGGGCGAGGTAGCGGCGTCGTCACGGAGAGCATCCTATCGACGCCTGTCATGCCGGGCCCTCCGCATGGTCGGCCCGCCGGAGCCGTGCCGCCAGCGTCGGCGGTGGCGCGGGCCGCGCGGGCGTGCGGTGGCGCTGGCCGCGACTGTCTCGGTGGCGGCTCCACGCCGGGGAGCGCGGAGGTCAGGCGTCGTTGAGGTACGCGAGGACGGCGAGGACGCGGCGGTTGTCGTCGGACGACGGGGGGAGGCGCAGCTTGCCGAAGATGCTCGCGGTGTGCTTGCCCACGGCGCTCTCGCTGAGGAACAGCCGTTGCGAGATGGCGGCGTTGGAACGCCCCTGGGCCATGAGTTCGAGGACGTCCCGCTCGCGCGGCGTGAGGCGGGCCAGGGGCGAGGCGGTGCCGCTGGCCGCCAGCAGCTTGGCGATCACCTCGGGGTCCATCGCGGTGCCGCCCGCCGCGACGCGGCGCACGGCGTCGATGAACTGGTCGGCGTTCAGGACGCGGTCCTTGAGCAGGTAGCCGACCGCGCCGGCCCCGTCGGCCAGCAACTCCCGGGCGTAGAGCTGCTCGACGTGCTGGGACAGCACCAGCACCGGCAGGCCGGGGACGTCCCGCCGGGCGGCCAGCGCCGCCTGGAGGCCCTCGTCGGTGAAGGTCGGCGGCAGCCGCACGTCGACGATGGCCACGTCGGGCCGGTGCCGGGCCAGGGCGGTGCGTAGGGACGGCCCGTCGCCGACGGCCTCGGCGATGGTGAAGCCGTGGCTCTCGAGGAGCAGGACCAGCCCGTCTCTCAGGATGTGGAGGTCTTCGGCGAGGACGACGCGCACGGGATCTCCATGGTGACGACGGTGGGTCCGCCGGGCGGACTGTGCAGGGTCAGGGTTCCGTCGAATGTAGCGAGCCGCCGTTGGACGCCGCGCAGCCCGGTCCCCGCGGCCGGGTCGGCCCCGCCGGGACCGTCGTCGGCCACCACCACCTGGAGCACCCCGTCGCGGTACGACAGCGAGACGGAGATGTGGGCCGCGCAGCGGGCCGCGTTGGTGAGGGCCTCGCAGGTGACGAAGTAGGCCGCCGACTCGACCGGCGCGTCGAGCCGGCCGGGCAGGTCGACGTCCACGTCCACCGGCAGCGGGGTGTCGAGCGCGATCGCCCGGATCGCGTCGCCGAGTCCGCGTTCGGCCAGCACCGGCGGATGGATGCCGCGTACCAGGTCGCGCAGCTCTGCCAGCGCGGCGGCGGACGTCTCCTGCGCCTGCGCCAGCACCAGCCGCGCCCGCGCCGGGTCGGTCTCCATGAGCCGCGCGACGGCGGCCAGGCCGAGCCCGACGGCGATGAGCCGAGCCTGGGCGCCGTCGTGCAGGTCGCGTTCGATGCGGCGCAGCTCGGCCGCCTGCACGTCGACGGCGTCGGCCCGGGTGGTGGCGAGGTGCGCGACCCGCGAGGCGAGCACGGCGGCCGCCGTGGGGGTGAGCAGGAGCCGGTCCCACGCCAGTCGCAGCCTCATCAGCGGCCCGGCCAGGCCGAGCCCGAGCAGCGCCATGGCCAGCCCGAGGGGCATGCTCGCCCAGTCCGGTAACCACGACCCGACGAGGCCGACGTGCTCGAAGCCGAACCACAGGTAGAACGGGGTGACCCAGTAGCCGGTGGACAGGCCGATCGGCACCGCCCAGCTCGCCCAGGTCAGCGGCTGGCAGAACAGGGCGTAGAACCCGAAGCCGACCAGGACCGCCGGAACGAACGAGAGCGGGGCCAGGACGAGCGAGCCCAGTGCCCACAGCTGGTCCCGCCAGGTGGCCGGGTCGCCGAGCAGCCACCCCGGCCGCTGACCCTGGACGGCCGCCACGACATCGGTGTAGAGGACCCGCCCGACCCGGTAGTTGCCGTCCTCGCCGGGGCTGGGCGGCGGCGGGTACGGCCGGTACGGCGCGGGCAGGTCGGCGCCCGTCCACCGGCGGACGTGGCGTCGGTAGAGCTCCACCACCGACCGCGTGGCCGGCAGGGTGTACGGCAGCAGCCCACCCCACGACACGGCGGCGGTGAGCAGGTTGAGCAGCAGGCCGCCGAACGCGGCGAGGGACAGCCCGGCCAGGCCGGCCGTCCGCCAGGTCGCGGCCGACGCCCGGGTGACCCAGCGTCCGACCGCCGTCCGCGGCGGCTCGCCGTTCCCCAGCAGCACGCCGGCCCACAGCCCGTACGCCCGCAGCGCGCCCGGCGCGAGCAGGAACGCGGCCACGACGGCCACGGCGGCCACCGGCACCGACCACGCGGGCGGCCAGGGGGGCGACGCGAGCAGGAACCCGCCGGCCGCGATCAGCGCGGGTGGCACCAGGATCGGGACCGCGCCGGTGACCGGGGTGAGCATCAGCCACGCCCATTCCCGGCCGAGCGTCGGGTCCTTCGCGTGGTGGTCCAGCGTGAGCAGGAACGCCGGCACCCGGGGCGACCTGAACACCGTGTCCCCGTGGACGTACCAGCCGTCCGCGCGCCGGTGCGGTGCGGGTGGTGGCGACCGTACGGGCTCGGGGAGGTCCGCTCCGGCCCAGGCGCGGGCGAGCCGGCGGGCCAGCGCGGTCAGCCGGAACTGGCCGGAGAGGACGAGCGGGTAGGGGATCACCAGGGTGGCGGCGACCACGAGGAGGTACCCGTAGGCGAACCCGGCCGCGACCAGGACGACCAGGGCGACGCAGCGCGGTACGGCGAGCACGAAGCGGGTCACGGGTCGAGTCTTCGCCGCACCGACCGCCACCGCATCGGGGCAGGCTACCGACCAGGGGTGGGGCTGGGTACACCCCCATCGGGCGGCTGGACCCATTATCCGCGGCCGAGGAGATTCCTAGCGTTGCCGGCATGTCAGTCATCGAGGTGCGCAACCTCCGCAAGCAGTACGGCGACCAGGTGGCCGTCGCCGACGTGTCGTTGAGCGTGGAGGAGGGTGAGATCTTCGGGCTGGTCGGCCCGAACGGCGCCGGTAAGACCACCACCGTGGAGTGCGTCGAGGGGCTCCGGACCCCGGATTCGGGGACGGTACGGGTGCTGGGGCTGGACCCGTACCGGGACCGCGCGGCGGTGCGGCGGAAGCTGGGCATCCAACTCCAGGAGAGCCAGCTGCCGGACCGGATCAAGGTGTGGGAGGCGCTCGACCTCTACAGCTCGTTCTATCCGCACCCGGCCGACTGGCGGGAGCTGATGGACGAGCTGGGCCTGGCCGCCAAACGGAACACGGTGTTCGCGAAGCTCTCCGGCGGCCAGAAGCAGCGGCTGTCGATCGCGCTCGCCCTGGTCGGCAACCCGTCGGTGGCGATCCTGGACGAGCTGACCACGGGCCTGGACCCGCAGGCGCGGCGGGACACGTGGGAGCTGGTCCGGCAGGTCCGGGACCGTGGCGTCACGGTCGTGCTGGTGACCCACTTCATGGACGAGGCGGAGCGCCTCTGTGACCGGTTGGCGGTCGTCGTGGCCGGCCGGGTCGTCGCCGTCGACACTCCCCGCAACCTGATCGCGGGTGCCCAGGTGCCCGGCGTCGAACGGCCCACCCTCGAGGACGCGATCCTCTCCCTCACCTCTGCCAGGAGCCTCTGATGACCGCCCTTGCCAAGATCGTCCGCGTCGAGGCGAAGCTGTTCCTCCGGGATCCGGTCGGTACGTTCTTCGCCATCGCGTTCCCGGCCCTGCTGATCCTGGTGCTCGGCCTGGCCATGCCGGGGACCCGCGACCCGTCGGAGGAGCTGGGCGGCCGGCGTCCCGTGGAGATCTACCTGCCGATCACCATGACGTTGGCCATCGCGACGGTGACGATGGTGACGCTGGTGGCCGTGGTGGCCAGCTACCGCGAGCGGGGCGTCCTGCGCCGGCTGTCGACCACCCCGGTCTCGCCGATGGCGTTGCTCGTCGCGCAGGTGGCCGTGAACGTCGCCGCACTGCTCGTCGCCTGCGGCCTGGCCTGGCTGGTGGCGGCGACCGTCTTCGACGTCTCCCCGCCCGGCAACGTGGTCGGCTTCGTGCTGGCGTTCACGCTCGGGTCGAGCGCGATGTGCGCCGTCGCGCTGCTCGTGGCGGCGGTCACGCCGAGCGCCCGGGCCTCGTCGGGGGTCGGCCAGCTGATCTACTTCCCGATGATGTTCTTCGCCGGGGTGTGGACGCCGGGGCCGCTGATGCCCGACCTGGTGCGGAAGATCGCCGACTTCACCCCGCTGGGCGCCGCGTCCCAGGCCGTGCAGGACGCCTGGGCGGGCTCCTGGCCCACGCTGCTGCACCTGGCCGTGATGGCGGCGTTCACCGTGGTGCTTGGCGGGTTCGCGGCCCGCTACTTCCGCTGGGAGTGATCCGTCGTCGCGAGCGGCACGGCCCGTCGACGACGTCGACGCAACGGGGGACGGCGTCGTCGGACGGTCCCGGTCGGCGCGGTCACCGGGTCAGGCCCACCAGGGCGGCCAGGTGCGCCACGCCGGCCGGCGCCGGGCCGCCGCGCGCCACCTCGGAGCCACCGCCACGGCCCGGTCGGCGGCCAGCCGCGCCACGTCGGACTCGGCGAGTCTCACCAGCACCGACGCGGTGATCCGGTACGTCTGCACCAGCCGGACGGTTCGTCGTTCCGGTCTCCTCCCTGGTAAAACTGTACCGGCGGGACGGTTTAGTTCTAGGGAGATGCGGATGAGTGCGGCGTTGAGCCCCACGCGTCGCTGGGCGTCGCTGGCCGTACTGGTTGGCGCCGTGTCGTTGCTGGCGATCGATGCCACGGTGCTCTACCTGGCGGTGCCGTCGCTGACCGCGGAGTTGTCGCCGACGGCGACGCAGGTGCTGTGGATCGGGGACATCTACTCCCTGGCCCTGGCCGGTCTGCTGGTGACGATGGGGAACCTGGCCGACCGGATCGGGCGGAAGCGGTTGTTGCTCGTCGGTGCGGCCGCTTTCGGACTCGCCTCGGCGCTGGCGGCGTTCGCTCCCTCGGCGGAGGCGTTGATCGCGGCTCGTCTGCTGTTGGGCGTGGCGGGTGCGACGATCATGCCCTCGACGCTGTCGTTGATCCGGAACATCTTCACCGATCAGATCGAGCGGACGCGGGCGATCGCGATCTGGTCGGCCGCGGCGGCGAGTGGCATCGCGCTCGGCCCGCTGGTGGGCGGGGCGCTGCTGGAGCACTTCTGGTGGGGCTCGGTGTTCCTGATCAACCTCCCGGTGATGCTGCTCGTGCTGATCGTCGGCGGGTGGCTCCTGCCCGAGTCCCGCAACCCCGCCCCCGGCCGGTTCGACCTGATCTCCAGCGGGTTGTCGATGCTGACGATCATCCCGTTCGTGTACACGGTCAAGAAGCTCACCGGAGGCACGTTCGGCGTCACCGCCGCCGTCGCGATCGTGGCGAGCGTGGTCGGCGGGGTGCTGTTTCTGCGCCGTCAGCGGCGGGTCGACTCGCCGATGATCGAGGTGGACCTGTTCCGCAATCCGGCGTTCAGCGGGGCGGTGCTGGTGAACTTCATCTCCGTGTTCGCCCTCAGCGGCGTCCTGTTCTTCTTCTCCCAGTACCTCCAACTCGCCCGCGAACTCAGTCCCCTGCGGGCGGGACTGGCGCAACTGCCCGCGGCGGTAGCGGCGATGGCTGCGGTCGCGGCCGTCGGGTTCCTTCTCACCAGGCTCGGGCGGGGACGAGCCATCGCCGTCGCCCTGCTGACCGGGGCTGTCGGACTGGCGATCCTGGCCGCGCTGGAAGGCAGTGAGCAACTGGGCTGGGTGCTGCTCGCCGTGGTCCCGCTGGGCCTGGGGATCGGCGTGGCCGAGACCCTCAGCGTCGACGCCGTGGTGTCCGCGGTCCGCCCGGCCAAGGCCGGCGCGGCGGCGTCGGTCGCGGAGACCGCCTACGAGCTCGGCGTCGCCCTCGGCATCGCCATCCTGGGCTCCGTCATCACCGTGCTCTACCGCTTCCACCTCACCCTCCCCGCAGGTGTCGCCGACGGGGTTGCGATCCGGGCCGAGGACTCGTTGGCGGCGGCCGACACGGTCCTGGACCCCGGCAGCGCGGCGCTGGAGGCCGCGCAGGAGGCGTTCGTGTCCGCCATGCAGGCAACTACCCTGATCGCGAGCGCGGTCATGGTGATCGCCGCGATCGTGGCCTTCACGCTCATCCCGAACGACAGGGACGCTGCGCCAGCGGAGCACTGACACCCCGGGTTCGTACCGGGGGAGGAAGGACGTCATCGTGGCACGGACCGCTGGGCGCAGCGCAGCCGAGACAAGACGGCTCATCCTGGACGCTGCCGCGCGTCTCATCAGCAGGCATGGCACCGCGGTGCCCGTCTCGGACATCGCCGAGGCAGCCGGCGTGTCCAAGGGCGGTCTGCTCTACCACTTCCCGAACAAGGAAGAACTCCTCAGCGGTCTGGCCAACCATCTGATGGGCCAGTTCCGACACGACGTCGAACAGGCCGCGGCCGAGGAGGAGGAAGGAATGCCGGGCAGGCTCACGAGGGCGTACATCCGCGTGAGCTTCGCCCACGCCGGCGACCTCACCGGGCTACGTGACCACATCGCCCTCGCCGCGCATCTCATGTTCGAACCCGGCCTGGATGCGCTCGCACAGCAGGACGCGCAACAGTGGCGGGAGGCTCTCCTCGACGACGGCCTCGAACCCACGATCGTCCGCATGGTCATCGCCGCCGCCGACGGCAGCAACAGCGCACCCCTGTGGGGCGCCATCCTCGACGACGCCGACCGCGACCACCTGGAAGCGGACCTGATCGCCCTCACCTACCGCGACCACGTCCAGGTCGGCTCGCGGAAGACCGACATCTGATGGCCCGCCGACGGTTCCGCGTCGATGCCGGCAGCGTCGGGCTGCCGATCGCCGCGCCGACTTATTGACGTGGTGCGACCGGAGACCGTCCTGGTAGGAAGGCGTCCATGCGTACCGTCGTGGAGCCGCTGCGGGCACGGCCGCGCCCGGGTGACCAGATGGACCGGCTGTTCGCGGGCGGCTGGCCGGCGTTCATCACGGCCGACCGGCAGGTCGGCCGGTACCTCGGCCGGGTGCGGGAGGTGTTCGCCGACCTGGAACTCGTGCTGCTCGACGGCGACGGCGACCTCGTCGCCGCAGGGTGGGCGGTGCCGCTCCGCTGGGACGGCGACCCGGCGCACCTGCCCGAGGGCTACACCGACTCCCTGCGCCGCGCGGTCACCGGCCACGACCGCGACGAGGCCCCCGACACCCTCGTGGTGATGGCCGCCCAGGTGCGTTCCGACCTGCGTGGCCAGGGCCTGGCCGGCGACCTGCTCACGGCGCTGCGGTCGGTGGCCGAGCAGCGCGGCTGGTCGCGGGTGATCGCCCCGGTGCGGCCCACCCTCAAGGCGCGTTACCCGCTGACCCCGATCGAGCGGTTCACCACCTGGACCCGGGAGGACGGCTCCCCGCTCGATCCCTGGCTGCGCACCCACTGGCGGCTCGGGGCCCGGCTGATCGCCATGGCGCCCCGGTCGCAGACGATGACCGGCACCGTCGCCGAGTGGCAGCAGTGGACCGGCCTGGTCTTCCCCGACAGCGGGGACTACGTCATCCCCGACGGTCTCAACCTGCTGCGCGTGGACCTCGACCGCGACCAGGGCACCTACATCGAGCCGAACGTGTGGGTCCAGCACCGCTGAGCCGCGTCACCGGCTGGTCGACGCCGGGTCAGGGCGCGAGGTGGGCGCCGAGGCGGCGGACGGTCTCGGCGGCGGCGACCGCGTCGCTGCGGGCGCTGCCGTGCCGGCCGTCGCTGCTGTACATCGTCGGGTCGGCGGTGAGCGGGTGGTCGGTGAGCCGCACGTGCAGGGTGCCGTGCCGTTCCGCGAGGGCCCCGGTGTGCGCCGAGAGCCGCCGCATCCGCTCGCCGAGGCCGGCGCGGTGCCGCTCGGGCACGGCGGGGCTGAGCGAGACGTCGAACATCCCGACGGTGATCACGTCCGCCCCGGCGGCCTGTAGCGCCTCGATCATGGCGGTCAGTTCGGCGTCGACCGCGTCGGCGTCGTACCCCCGCGTGAAGGCGTCGTTGCCGCCGCAGACCACCAGCGCCAGGTCGGGGCGGAACGCCAGCGCCGGGGCGAGCTGGGCGGCGCGCACCTCGTGCGCCCGCAACCCCCGCAGGCCCAGATTGAGGTACGCCAGCTCCGGCCGGACGGCGCGCAGCTCGGCGGCGATCCGGTCCGCCCACTGCACGTCGGGATAGCCGTCGACGGGCTCGCAGAGCCCCTCGGCCACGCTGTCGCCCAGCACCGCGAAGCGCCGCCACGGGTGGTCGCGCAGCAGCGCCGCGCTCTCCCCGTCGCGCAGGCACCACGGATCCGTCGCCTCGGCCAACGTCGATGGCATGCCGGCACGTTAGCCGACGTCCGGGGGCCGGAGAAGGGCCGGGCGGACTGATGCGACGCTACAGTCGGTCGGCTTCCGGTGCCCGGCTGCCACGGACGACGCGCGGTCCGCGTGTCAATGTAGCGTTGACATGTGACCCCCGAGCTGAGCGAGCTGTCCACCGTCACGGCCGACCGCGCGCGGCTGGACGAGCGGGAGCTGGAGCTGATCGACCGCGCGCGTCACCTGGGTGCGACGTGGGCTCAGATCGCCGCCGCGCTCGGCTTGGGCAGTCGGCAGGCCGCGGAGCAGCGCC
This sequence comes from Micromonospora sp. AMSO12t, assembly GCF_008806585.1. NCBI lineage: Bacteria > Bacillati > Actinomycetota > Actinomycetes > Micromonosporales > Micromonosporaceae > Micromonospora > Micromonospora sp. AMSO12t. Next base: position 9,962 of record NZ_WAAS01000095.1, on the reverse strand, counting down.
GGCAGCGCCTGGTGGCCGCGCGGCGGTCGCGGCGGCAGGAACGGGATCTCGGATACTCGGCCCGGATCGCGGCGATCCGGGGCGCGGTCTTCGACCTCCAGCGCTGGATCGACGCGGACCGGCGGTGGGATGCGCGGTTCCGGCGCGCGGCTCTCGTGAGGAGGACCGCCGAGGCGGCCCTGGACGCCGATCCGGGCTCGCTGTACGCGCTGGCGTCGCTCCTCGCGGCCGACCTGGCCGACCTGCCCGACATGGAAGGTGGACGGTTGCCGGCACCGGTGCGGGCCGCCGCGTCGACTCTGGACGACCTGCTGTCAACGACACATTGACGAGTCGCGGCAGTATTGCCTGGATCTCACTCAAGGTTGAGGATTTGAGCCGATATGACTCAACCTTGGAGGACCCGTGCGCCGCAACGCCACGCTGTTCATCGCGATCTCGCTGCTGTCGGGCTTCGGCAGCAGCGCCATGTCACTGGTCGCCGGGATCTGGATCCTGGACCTCACAGGCTCCGTCAGTCTCGCGGCCCTCGCCGGCCTCTGCGTGTACGCCCCGGTCCTCGGCGGCCCCTGGCTGGGAGCTCTGCTCGACCGGGCGCCAAGGCGATCGCTGGTCATGGCCGTCAACCTCGCGTTGTCCGCCGTACTGCTCAGTCTCCTCGCGGTACGAGGGCCGGACCAGACGTGGCTCATCTTCCTGGTGTCCTGCGCCTACGGCCTCAGCTATGTGCTGATCGACGCGGGCGAGTCGGCGCTGCTGCCCTCCGCGCTGTCGCCCACGGAACTCGGAAACGTCAACGGCTGGCGTTCGAGCGCCCAGGAGGGCATGAAGCTCGTGGCGCCCCTGGTCGGCGCGGGCCTCTACGCGTGGCGCGGGGGCCACGCCGTCGTCCTGCTCAGCGCGGCGGCGCCGGTCCTGGTCGCCGTCCTGTACGCGGCCGTACGGCTGAAGCGGCTGCCACCCGTCCGGCCGGCCGACCGGCCTCGCGGCGTACGCGCGGGACTCGCCGTCCTCTTCGCGCATCGGGCGCTGCGTGTCACCGTCGTGCTCGCCGCCGTGTCGATCGCCATGTCCGGCTTCACCACCGCTGCCAACTACGCGATCGTCACCACCGGGTTGGGCCTACCGACGACGTTCCTCGGCGTGCTGCTCAGCGCGCAGGGGGCCGGGTCCGTCGTCGGCGGCCTCGTCGTCGGCCGGCTCCTCGCGCGGTCGAGCCCGGTCACCGTGGGCGTGGCCGGCACGACGCTCTTCGCCGTGAGTTGCCTGGTGCGCTGCCTGCCCTGGTGGCCCGGCACGGTTACCGCCTCCGTCGTCGCCGGCATCGGCCTGCCCTGGGCCCTCGTCGCCGCGGTGACCGCGGTGCAGACGCACACGCCGACAGCGATGCTCGGCCGGGTGTCCGGCACTGCCAACACCGCGATGTTCGGCCCCGTCGCGCTGGCGATCCCGCTCGGCTCCGCCATCGTCCACTTCGGCGAACGCCTCACGCTCGTCGCAGCCGCCGCGATCTGCCTGGCTTGCGTAGCCGGCGCGGGCCACCGGCACCGGACGTGGCGACAGGCCGAGCGGGCCTCGGCGGTGCCTCCCCGGCCGAGTGACCGCCTCCACGCCGGCGCCCCCTGGTAGGCCGGGTGCTCGCCCGTCTCCGGCAGACCCACGCGTTCCGGCGTACGTCCTCCCAGGTGGCCGTGGCCCGACCCTACGCCCGGCCCACGACACCCGGCGCCCGCTCGGCCGGCGCCGCCGTCGACTGTGGCCGCAGGCCGGGCAGCAGCGGCAGCAGGGTGACCACGAGGGAGAACGCCGCCATGACCAGCAGGGCGGGGGCGAGGCCGAGCGCGGTGGCCGACCAGCCGCCCAGCAGCGCGCCCAGCGGCAGGCCCGCGAACGCCAGCGACCCGGCCAGCCCGATCACCCGGGTCTGCAAGGCGGCCGGCACCCGCTCGTAGATCGCCACCCCGAGCAGCGGGTTCACCGCCGCGATGCCGATGCCGGAGGCGAACGTCACCGCCAGCACCACCGCCAGCTCCTCGCTCAGCGCCAGGACCAGCAGGCGCGGGGCGCCGCCGAGCGCCGCGCCGACCACGAAGGTCAGGTACCGGGGCAGCCGGGGAGCGTACGCCGTGAACAGCAGGTTGCCCAGCAGCGCGCCGGCCGAGAACGCCCCGAGCAGCAGGCCCAGCCCGGCGGGGCCGCGCAGCACGTCGGCCACCCAGAGCGGGATGTAGACCGCGATGCTCGCGTTGACCGCCATGTTCAGCGCCGAGATCACCAGCAGCATGGTCAGCAGCATCCGGTCGCGGCCCAGGTGGCGGAACCCGCCCGCGAGCGCGCGCAGGTAGCCCTCCGGCGCCGCCGGTCCCGTCGCGGCGGCCGGCGGCCGGACCAGCAGGCCGACCAGCAGGGCGCAGGCGGCGAAGCTGGCGGCGTCGATGAGCAGCGCCTGCGTCACCCCGAACCACCAGACGAGCAGGCCGCCAAGCCCCGCGCCGAGCAGGGTGACCAGCCGGCCCAGCCCGTCGTAGACGGAGGTCAGCCGGATCAGCCGCACCCCGGCGGCCTCGGCGACCGGGCGGAACATCGCCTGCTTGACCCGGTCGCCGACGCCGCGCAGCGCGCCCACCAGGGCGACCAGCGCGAGCAGCGCGCCGAAGCCGAGCCACGGGGTGAGGGCCACCGCCACCATCAGCCCCGCGCTGCCGGCGTCGGCCAGGATGGCGGTGCGGCGCAGGCCGATCCGGTCCGCCCAGGGCGTGCCGAGGGCGCTGGAGAGCAGGTAGGGCAGCGTCTCGGCGGCGGCCACCGCGCCCATCTTCGCCGGGCTGCCGGTGGTCTCCAGCACCAGCCAGGGCAGGGCCACCACCGATATCCGGCTGCCCAGGTTGGAGATCAGGTCGGCGGCGACCAGGACGGTCAGTTCCCGCCGGGGGGTCACGTCAGGCTGCCGATCGACGCCTCCGGGTGCTCGACCGACGACGGATGGTCCGCGGCGTACCGGGTCCGCAGCGCGCGCTTGTCCACCTTGGCCGAGCGGTTGAGCGGCAGCCGGTCGACGAACGCCACCCCGCCCGGCGCCCAGGTGTCGCTGAGTTCGGCGGTCACCAGGTCGATCAGCTCCCCGGCGGTCACCGTCGCGCCGGGCGCCGGCACCACGTAGGCGTACGGCAGCTCGCCGGCCGCCTCGTCCGGTACGCCGATCACCGCCGCCGCCCGCACCTGGGGGTGTCCCGCCAGGACGTCCTCGATGGGGCGGCAGTGGATCGGCCAGCTGCGCCGCCGGGTGAGGATCCGGTCCTGCAACCGGTCGACGAGGTAGAGGTAGCCGTCGGCGTCGAGGTGCCCGACGTCGCGGGTGCGGACCCAGCCGTCGACAAGCGTCTCGGCGGTCAGTTCGGGCTGGCCGTGGTAGCCGGCGAAGCGCAGGCCGGTGTGCACCCACACCTCGCCGTTCTCACCGGGCGGCAGCACCGTGCCGTCCTCGGCGCGGATCTCGACGCGCACGTCGCCGTAGGGGCGCCCGCAGGAGCGCAGCCGCTGCGGGTGCGCCGGGTCGTCGGTCAGCCCCGGCAGGGCGGTGACGACGACGGCCTCGCTGAGGCCGTACACGATCCGCAGCACCGGGCCGAAGCGCGCGATCGCCTGGCGCAGCCGGGCGGGCGCGGCGGGCCCGGCGCCCACGTTGAACATGGACATGGCGGAGAAGTCCGCGCCGTCGAGGGCCGGGTGGTCGAGCACCTCGTAGAGCATCGGCGGCGTGACGAAGGTCGAGTTGATCCGCTCCCGGTCGACGGTCCCGATGAACCGCGCCGGGTCCCAGCCGTCGCGCGGGAACAGCACCCCGCCGGTGAAGAGGTTGAACAGCGTGGTGATCTGGCCGCTGGCGAGCCACATCGGCGAGTGCGACAGGTGTCGCAGCGGCGGGTGCCCGGCGGCGCGGAAGTCGGCGGCCAGGGCGAGGATCTGCGCGTAGAAGCTCTCCCGGTGGTGCACCAGCTTCGGGGTGCCGGTGGTGCCGCTGGTCTGCAGGAACGACTCCGGCGCCGGCACGTCGGCCGGCAGCTCGACCGCCCCGGCGCGCGCCGCCGCGGCGAGGAGGTCCGGGCCCGCGCCGCCCGGGCCGAGGCAGAGCACGGGTACGCCGGACAGCCCGGCGGCCAGCTCCGGGCCCTGCCCGGCCGGGTCCCGGGCGTCGAAGACGAACGCGTCGGGACGGGCCAGCCGGACGAACTCGTCGACCTCCCGGCGGGACGTCACCGGGGCGACCCACATCGTCCGGCAGCCCAGCAGGTGCAGGGCGAGCTGCACCAGCGGCCCCTCCACCGGGTTGCCGAGCGCGAGCAGCACCGCCTGCCCCGGCCGTACGCCGTGCCCGAGCAGCGTCGCGGCCAGCTCGCGCACCCGCGCGGCGACCTCGGCGTAGCTGAGCCGGTGTCCGTTTCCGATCAGCGCCTCCCGGTCGCCAAAGCCCGCGAAGAGCTCCAGCGCCCGGTGCACGTAGCCGGCCCGTCGTTCCGCTCGGTCGGTCATCCGACAGCCCCCTCGCCGCAGAAGTGTGGCCGTGTGCCGGGCGGCCCGGCACGGCGCGGCGGCCGGGCGGGCGCACCGCCGCCGTCCGTGAGCGTAGGTACCACCGACTGTCACCGGACAGAGCCTGAACGGCGCTCCGGGCGGACCGGAGGACATTTGATCGCGTCGATCAGGTTGATTGACGGTCGTGAAACGGGACGGCTAGGTTTCTGGACCATCGTCCAGGCGGTGCCGTCAGCGGACGGCCCTGGGCTGCCAACGATGGAGGTTCAATGTCGACTCCGAAGAGATGGCATGTCATCACGGCCGCGGCCACCCTGCTCGTCGCCGGCGCCCCGGCGATGGTGGCCAGCGCCGGTCCGGCGGACACCGGGGCGTCCCACCGGCGCACGGTCTGGGCGGGCAGCTGGGCCGCCGCGGTCACCAGGGGAAACGCGACCGGCCTGACCAACACGGGCCTCAACGACCAGAGCGTACGGATGGTCGTGCACACCACCGTCGGCGGAGAGCGGTTCCGGGTCCGGCTCAGCAACTCCCACGGCGAGCAGGCCGTCCGGGTCGGCCGCGCCACCGTCGCGAAGCCGAACACCGCGACCCCCGACGACCTGTCCGACATAGATCCCTCAACCTTGCGGACGCTGACCTTCGGCGGCGCCACCTCGGCCACCATGAACCGGGGCGCCGAGCTGGTCAGCGACCCCGTCGCGCTGCCCGTCGGCGACCAGCAGGACCTCGTGCTGACGGTGCACTTCCCGACCCCCACCGGGCCGGTGACCTTCCACGGTCAGTCCCGGCAGACCAACTTCATCGGCGCCAGCGACCTGACCTCCGCCGCCGGCGGGGCCGGGTTCACGATCCGACCGAACTGCTGCTGGTTCTTCCTGTCGGGCATCGACGTGCAGCGCCGGCACAGCCCTGGCTCGGTGGTGGTCTTCGGCGACTCCATCGCCGACGGCAACGGCAGCACCGTCAACGCCAACAAGCGCTGGCCCGACCTGCTCGCCGACCGGCTCGTCGACGCCCGCCCGGACGTACGCACCCCGGGGGTGCTCAACCTCAGCCTCGCCGGCAACCGGCTCAACCACGAGGGCCCCGAGCCCGGGGCGGGCGGCTTCCCCGGCTACCACGAACTCGGCCCCAACGCCCTGGCCCGGCTCGACGAGGACGTCTTCGCACAGACCGACGCCCGGACCGTGATCACCCACCTGGGCATCAACGACGTCTGGATGTCGGGCGACTCCGCCGAACAGATCATCGCCTCGCTGCGGCAGGTCAACCAGCAGGTGAAGGCGCGCGGCCTGCGCAGCCTCGTCGCCACGCTCACCCCGTACGAGGGGCACGGCAACCCGGGGGTGTGGACGCCGGAGAAGGAGGCCACCCGGCAGGCGGTGAACGCGTGGCTGCGCGGCAGCGACGAGTTCGACGGGCTGCTCGACTTCGACCGGGTGCTGCGCGATCCGGCGCAGCCGGGCCGGCTGCTGCCCGCGTACGACTCGGGCGACCACATCCACCCGAACGACGCCGGCAACCAGGCGCTGGCGAACGCCGTACCGCTGCGACTGCTCGGCCTGTGACACCGGCGCGGGCGGCGGGCGACCCCCGCCGCCCGCGCCGCCATACCCGAGGAGGGCCCGCGTGAGCGTCCATCCGCAGGTGGCGGCGTACCGGGCCGCCCGCGCGGCGGCCGGCACCCCGCCGCTGTACACCCAGACCCTGGCCGAGGCCCGCGCCGCCGACCTCGCCGCGATCCGCGCGGGCGGCGGCGCGGTCGAGCCGGTGCACGAGGTACGCGACACGCGCGTGCCCGGCCCGGCCGGCGACCTGCCGGTGCGCATCCACCGGCCGGCGGGGGAGGGGCCGCTGCCCACCCTGGTCTACTTCTTCGGCGGCGGCTGGACGCTGGGCAGCGTCGACACCGCCGACGGCATCTGCCGGCGCCTCGCCAACGCGGTGCCCTGCCAGGTGGTCACCGTCGGCTACCGGCTGGCCCCGGAGCATCCCTTCCCCGCCGCCGTGCACGACTGCCACGCGGCCACCGCGTGGCTCGCCACGCACCCGGAGGAGTTCGGCGTCGACCCGGAGCGCGTGGCGGTCGGCGGGGACAGCGCCGGCGGCAACCTCGCCGCCGCCGTCACCCTGCTGGCCAAGGAGCGCGGCGGGCCCCGCCTCGCCGCGCAACTGCTGGTGTACCCGAACACCGACCAGAGCGCCGTACCCGACGGCGACGGCGAGGACCCGCTGCTGTTCAACCGCCGCTCGGTCGCCTGGTACCGGGGCCACTACCTCACCGACCCGGCCGACGCGCGGCACCCGCTGGCGTCGCCGCTGCTCGCCGCGGACCTGACCGGTCTGCCGCCGGCGCTGGTGATCACCGCCGAGCACGACCCGCTGCGCGCCGAGGGGGAGCGGTACGCGCACCGGCTGCGCGACGCCGGGGTGCCCACCACCCTCACCCGGTACGCCGGCATGGTCCACGGTTTCCTCGCCATGCCCGCAGCATTCGACGACGGCCACCGCGCCCAGGACCAGGCCGCCGCGTTCCTGCGCGGCCGGCTCGGCAAGCCGGGCGGTGTATCGGCCGGCAGTGCGGCGACCGCCAGTGGGGGCGGCGCCGGTGGGAAGGGAGACCGGTGATGGTGGAGGGCGTACTGCCGAAGTCGGACCTGCCGGTGGCGCAGCCGTCGCCGGCCAGCCTGGCCGACTTCGCGGGGCTGGCCCGGGCGGTGCTGCCGCCCGACGTGTGGGACTACGTCGACGGTGGCAGCGGCGCCGAGACGACGCTCGCCGCGAACCGCCGCGCGTTGGACCGGGTGGCCGTGCTGCCCCGGGTGCTGCGCGGGGTGCACACCCCCCGCACCGGGGCGCGGCTGCTCGGCGCGTCGTACGCCATGCCGGTGGCCGTGGCGCCCATGGCGTACCAGCGGCTCGTGCACCCCGACGGGGAGCTGGCGCTGGCCGCCGCCGCCCGCGCGGCCGACGTGCCGTACGTGGCCAGCACCCTGAGCAGCGTGCCGATCGAGCAGATCGCGGAGACCGGCGCGACGGTCTGGTTCCAGCTCTACTGGCTGCGTGACCGGGGCCTGGTCGCCGACCTGCTGGAGCGGGCGCACGCGGCGGGCTGCACGGCGCTGACGGTCACCGTGGACGTGCCGATCCTCGGCCCGCGCCGACGCGACGTGCGCAACGCGTTCGCCATCCCGCCGCAGGTCGTGGCGGCCAACCTGCCGGCCGGCCGGGACGACCTCGCGCACACCGCCACCCCGGGGGTCTCCGCCATCGCCGCACACACCGGCGAGGTCTTCGCGCCCGCGCTGACCTGGGCCGACCTGGAGTGGCTGCGCGGCCGTACGGCCCTGCCGCTGGTGGTGAAGGGCGTGCTGGACCCGCGCGACGCGGAGCTGGCGGTGGCCGCCGGCGCGGACGCCGTGGTGGTCTCCAACCACGGCGGCCGGCAGCTTGACGGGGCGCCGGCCACCGCGACCGTGCTGCCGGAGGTGGTGGCGGCGGTGGCGGACCGGTGCGAGGTGCTGCTGGACAGCGGCGTGCGCGACGGCGTCGACGTGCTGCGCGCGCTCGCCCTCGGCGCGCGGGGGGTGCTGGTCGGCCGGCCGATGCTGTGGGCGCTCGCCGCTGGCGGCGAGGCCGGGGCGCGTACGGCGCTGGCGCTGCTGGCCGGCGAGTTCCGTGACGCCCTCGCGCTGGCCGGCTGCGCCGACCCGGAGGCGGCCCGCGAGCTGCGCGTGATCAGGGAGGGCTGACCGGTGACGGAGACGGTGGACCTGCGCGTGGCCGACCTGCACCCGGCGGTCGACGACCCGGCGCTGAACTCGATGAACTTCCTCAACGAGGTGGCCCAGCACTACCCCGACGCGGTGTCGCTCGCGGCCGGCCGGCCGTACGAGGAGTTCTTCGACGTCGCGGCGCTGCACCGGCACCTGGAGACGTTCCGCCGGCACCTGGCCGACGACCTGGGGCAGAGCCCCGCGCAGGTGCACCGGACGCTGTTGCAGTACGGCCGCACCAAGGGCATCGTGCACCACCTCGTCGCCCGCAACCTCGCCGTCGACGAGCAGTTGACGGTCGACCCGGAGGCGATCGTGGTGACCGTCGGCTGCCAGGAGGCGATGTTCCTGGTGCTGCGGGCGCTGCGGGCCGACCCGCGCGACGTGCTGCTCGCCGTCGCCCCGACGTACGTGGGGCTGACCGGCGCCGCCCGGCTGCTGGACCTGCCGGTGCGGCCGGTGCGGGGCGGCCCCGCCGGGATCGACCTGGCCGACCTGCGCGAGCAGGTGCGCCTCGCCCGGGCGGCGGGGCTGCGCCCGCGCGCCTGCTACGTGATGCCGGACTTCGCCAACCCGTCCGGGACCAGCATCGGCCTGGCCGACCGGCGGCGGCTGCTCGACCTGGCCGCCGAGGAGGACCTGCTGCTGCTGGAGGACAACCCGTACGGTCTCTTCCCCGCCGCGGAGTCCGGTCGGCTGCCGACGCAGTCCGGTCGGCCGCCGGCGCTCAAGGCGCTGGACACCGCGCGGCGGGTGGTCTACCTGGGCTCGTTCGCCAAGACGGTGCTGCCCGGTGCGCGTGTGGGCTACGTGGTCGCCGACCAGCGCGTCGCCGGCGCCGACGGCACGGTGGGGCTGCTCGCCGACCAGCTCGCCAAGATCAAGAGCATGGTCACGGTGAACACCTCGCCGATCGCCCAGGCGGTCGTCGGCGGGGCGCTGCTGGAGCACGGGTGCAGCCTCGTGGCGGCCACCGTCCGGGAGCGGGCCGCGTACGGACGCAACCTGCGCCACCTGGTCGACGGCCTGGCCCGGCGCTTCCCGGCGGGCACCTCGCCGGTGCGGTGGAACGTCCCGGCCGGCGGGTTCTTCGTCGTGGTCACCGTGCCGTTCGGGGTCGACGACGCGCTGCTGCACCGTTCCGCCCGCGAGTACGGCCTGCTCTGGACGCCGATGGCGCACTTCTACGACGACGGCGCCCCGGTCGACGCGCTGCGGCTGTCGGTCAGCGCCGTGACCCCGGAGCAGATCGACCTCGGGCTGGACCGGCTGGCCGCGCTGGTCGCCGACGAGACGGCCCGCCGGGCGGCGAACGCCGAGGTGGGATGACACAACGCGTTCACCGCATGGCAAAGCGCGACTGCCCGTGTTTCGCCGTCCTGGGTGGACACTCATAATGGACGCCATGGTCGCCTGGGAGTACGCGTTGCTGGTCCGCCGTTATCAGGGGCAGGGCCGCGCCTTTCACGTCAGCTTCACCTGGTACGGCCCGGACGGGTCGCGCCGGGACATCACCGCGTACGGCGACACGGCGATCGCGCACCTCAACCGGGCCGGCCGGGAGGGCTGGGAGCTGGTCTCCGCCGCCGAGGACGTGAACAACGTCCAGGGCAGCACCGAGGTGCACCGCTACCACCTGAAGCGGCCGGT